>CAMVCF010000001.1:0-93384 GCA_947165945.1 uncultured Clostridia bacterium
GCTTGTAAGGCAAGTGCTCTAACCAACTGAGCTAATCGCCCATAATGCACAAGACGATATTAACTATAACATTTTATTAAAAATATGTCAACAAATTTTTACAATGTTTTAACATTTTTTTATTTTAAATAACCATTATAGATTACTTTCATGTCTAGATTCAGCGTCTTCTATCCAAGTTTTTAATTTATATTGTAATGTACTAAAACCATGTTCTGTCTCTTTAATTTTGGAATTTCCTTGCTCTTTAATACGATAATTCAAATCTTTTATACTTAGCTTTACATGAAAAGTATCATCATCACTATCTATAACTCTAACACGTATAGTTTCACCAATATTAACAATTTTATTAATATCTTTAACAAATCCATCTGATATTTCTGATATATGTATTAATCCACTATAATATTCATCAAGGGTTACAAATATTCCATACTTTTCGATTCCAGTAACATGTCCTTCTATAATTTCGTTTTTAAAAAATCTCCCCATAGTAACCTCGCCTAAATCATTGTTATTTTATCAAAAAAATTTTCAGAAATCAACAATTGACGCAAACTTTACTAACACATTCATATATTTAATCGTGAAATACCTTATTTTTCACAATTATAATAGTATTTATGTAAAAATTATCCCTCGGCACTTTTAATTTGATCTATATACTTATTTACTATAAAGACCCATCTTACATCTTTTTTATATGATACATAAATTGTTCCCGGTGTAGTTAAATCATTATCATAGAAATTTGTTTTAATGTACTTTATATAAACTTTAATTGATTCATCTATAGAACTAAAATTTTGATAATTTCCTCCAAAACAAGACGCCCCATCAAGACTGTCTTTATTATAATATAATTTTCCAACATTATTACACTTTGTTACCAAAACACTACATTTTTCTTCACATTCTGTATTTTCAATAATCATAGCAGCAACCAAATATGGATTAACATTATTAATGATTGAATATTTTGATATTAATTCACCATATCCATACATTTCTGCTTTTAAAAACTTATTTATCTTATTTCCAATTATAACTGCATCCTCTCCTTCATATGCTAAAGAATTTTCAAGCATTACATCAATGTCATCAATAATACTATTATTATTTAAGTTTGTTTTTTTCTTTGTTTTGATTACTATATTATAATGACTTGCTAAAGAATTTGTCACAGAAATGGCATTTACCCAAATAATATTTAATGTAAAAACCAACACAATTAATATAATTTTCCTTTTCATACTACCACCCCAACTACTTAAAATATATTATTGATATACTCTTACATGAATATCTTTTTTATTTAAACTAACAAAATACGATTTTTCTCTTCTCAAGTTCAGAATTCTATCCATTTTATCGAATTCTTTCTCTTTATCCTTTTTATTCTTGTTATACAAAATATATGTAATATTTTTTATATGTCCAGCGCTTTGTTCTAAAAAGCGAATTACAGGACTTGGAATTTTATTAAACCACAAAGGGGATATTAATATAATACTCTTGTAATTTGTCAAATTTAAATTACACCTTTTAATTGAAATATCAGAATTAGTTATCATATTTAATAGATTTACATTATTAATAGTTTCTATCTCATACAAATCAGCATCATATGTATCTTTATATTTGGAAACAATTTTTAAAATATCTTTATTTTTACTGTAATAAACAATTAAATTCATGATTTTCATCACCAATATATATATTACACTGAATTGAAAAAAATAACAATCAAAAGTTGCAAATTTAAATTTTTTTTTATTTTTTTAAAAAATTTAAAAAAATATTTTTATTTTTTATAACTTTTACATTTTAAGGAAAAAATACACCAAAAATTATTAATAAATGCATTTAAAGACTCAAAAATCGCATATCTGAGGCTAAATGATGTAAACAGCCTATATAATGAGAAAATTATATTGGTGGTAAATTATGGATTTTTCAAAAATAATAATTCTTAGAAAAAAAAAAGACTTGTCTCAAAGGGAAATGGCCCAAATTTTAAATGTAAGTAAATCAACGTATGCTAGATTGGAAACACAAGAAGAGATTATTCCTTTAATACATCTTATAGATTTTTGTAATTATTTCCATGTTACAATGAACTTTGTTCTTGGTCTAAGTTCTAGAAATGAATTTTCAAAGTATGACTATATTAAAGTAATTGAAAAAGAAAAAATTGGTATAAATATTAAATAAATTCGAAAAAAGAATCATCTCACTCAAAAAGATTTGGCAAAATTGTTTAATACGTCACAATCAACTATTAGTGCATACGAAAACGGAAAAACTTTAGTATTAACAGCATTTGTTTATGAGCTTGCATGTAAATTTAATATTTCAATGGGTAAAATATGTGCTAGAGAGAGAATAGTCATTACCTCAAAATGACATTTATTATTAAAAAGTTATTGCATTATTTTGTTTGCAATAACTTTTATCTTTTATAATTACAATTTGTTAGCAAGCCCAATATAATTTTCTGGAGTTAAATTTAATAGATTTTCTTTGTCTTTTTTATCTATATTTAATTTTTTTATAAACTCCTCTATTTCATCTTTTTGTATTTTCTTTCCTCTAGTTAATTCTTTTAATTTTTCATAGGCATTGTTAATACCATACTTTCTAAGCATTGTTTGAATTGGCTCAGCAAGAACTTCCCATTCTTCTTCAAGTTCTTTTTTTATGACTTCTTCGTTTATTTTTATTTTTTTTAAGCCTTTTAAAGTTTCTTTCAATCCTTGCAAAGAATATCCAAAAGCAATTCCTAAATTTCTCAATAGTGAAGAATCAGATAGATCTCTTTGCATCCTTGAACGAGGTAATTTATTCGACAAGATCATAAGTAAACTATTTGCAATTTCTAAATTAGATTCACTATTTTCAAAATTAATTGGATTAACTTTATGAGGCATTGTACTACTTCCTACTTCACTTGCTACAATTTTTAAATTAAAATAGGCACGACTAATATATAACCACATATCAATATCTAAATCTAGTACTATATTATTTATATGTCTTATAATATCTAAGATTGTAACCATATAGTCATGATTTTCAATTTGCGTTGTTAGGGGATTAAAAACAAGATCAAAGCTTTCAATAAATTCTTTTGATAAATTAATAATATCCTTTTCAGGATATACAACCGAAAGTGCACTATAATTTCCAGTTGCTCCATTTAATTTAGCTTTTATTGAGGTTTTTTTTAATTTTTTGATTTCTTCATTCAATCTATACCAGTATACTTTAAATTCTTTTCCAACTGTTGTCGGGGTAGCTGGTTGACCATGTGTATGAGCAAGAAATGAGATATTTTTAGTATCATCACTTAATTTTTTTAAATAAGAAATAAACTCTTTTATTTGACTATAATAATATTCATTAAAAAAATCTTTTATCATTAGAGCATAAGAAATATTATTTATGTCTTCTGATGTTAAGCCAAAATGTACAAATGGTGTTATTTTTTCTAAGTTCAGTTCTCTTAATTTACTATTAATAAAATATTCTACAGCTTTTACATCATGATTAGTAATTTTTTCTTTTTCTTTTATTGAAAGATAAGAATCCATATTATATTTTTTAGAAATAGACAATATTTTTGGAATATTTTCTTTTTTTTCAAAAAAGATTTTTTTAGAAATTAAATAAGTTAACCAATTGATTTCTACTAAAACTCGATATTTCATATAAGCATATTCGGAAAAATATGGTGATATGATTTCTTTTATATCACTATATCTTCCATCTAATGGACAAATTTCCATTGCTCTTAATTCATTCATATACATTTCTCCTGCAAATTAATTATATCAAAAACAAAATAAAAATAAATAAAATTTTATAATTTTACTTATTATTTATTTTAAATAAATTACTTCTTTTATATGGTTGCTTTTGATCTGTTAAACCTAGAATATAATCTACACTTACTCCATAAAAATCTGCTAACTTCAATAAAATATCAATTGGAATATTTAATATTTCATTTTCATATCTAGAATATGTTGTTTGAGAACAACCTATTTCACTAGCAAGTTTAATTTGAGTTAAATCCATATCTTCTCTTAAATCTTTCAATCTGAACATAAATACCACCAGGATAATTCTATCTTATGCAAACTTAGCATATTGACTTTTATGCATAAAGTGCATAAAATTATATATATGAAAGGCAAAATATATGAACTTAATTGAATTATATTCTTCTTTGATAATTATACCTTTGGAAAATGAAATAAAGAAAATTAAAAAGAAGAAAGGACTTTTTTTAGCAAATAGTAAATCTATATATTTAAATCAATTAGAGAATTTATTACAAGAATACTATAAAAAGTTTTTTATTATAATGAAACAAGATTTTGATTTTCATGAAAAACTAATTTCAAAAGAAACTGATAGAAATTAATTTGTTCTATCAGTTTCTATATTATAGAATAATATCATAGATATTTTTACTATTTTCTAGTACTTCGATGAGTTTGTCAATTTCTTCTTTGGTATTATATAAATATAAACTAATTCTACATGTGTTTTTAACTTCTATTTCATCTTTCACCATTTTACTACAATGATTTCCTGCTCGAATACATATATGATAATGATTTAAGTATTTAGATGTATCTTCTGCAAATATTTTATCTATATTAAATACAACTATTCCTGATTCACTGTTTTCATTATAAATTGTAACATTATCTATTTTTTTTAGTTTTTCTATTAAATATTTTCGCAATTGCTTTTCATGTTCTGCTATTTTATCCATGCCTATCTCATTAAGATATAAAATTGCTTCTTTAAGGCCCAAAACACCTGCAATATTTTGAGTTCCTGCTTCTAACTTTAAAGGAACTTCTTTATACTCAACTTCTTTATTACTTTCAAAGGTACTATTCATTCCACCACCATATTTAAATGGTTTCATTTCAGTTAAATATTTACTTTTAGCATATAGAACTCCAACTCCTGTTGGACCAAGCATTTTATGAGATGAAAAAGCTAGAAAATCAATATTGTCTCTGATTACATCTGTTTTCATATGTGGAACACTTTGAGCTCCATCTACTACAAGCAAAACATCTAATGAATGTAGATATTTTGATATTTCTAAAATAGGTCTTACATCTCCAATCACATTGGTAATATAAGCTAAAGATACAACTTTTGTTTTTTCAGTAATAACTTTTTTTAAATTATCAAGTTCTACTTTTTTATCATCATTTAAAGGAATAAATTTTACAACTATGCCCATTTCTTTTTCAAGTTCAAACCATGGAAGAACATTACTAGCGTGTTCTGTTTTTGTAATTAAGACTTCGTCACCTTTTTTTAAATAATTTTTCATAAATGAAAATACAATCATATTCATACTTTCCGTTGTACCACTTGTAAAAACTATTTCATTTTTATCTTTTGCATTAATAAATTTTCGAACTATTTCTCTGGTATTTTCATATTCAACATCAACTTTATGACTTATGTCATAATCTCCTCTGTGAGCATTTGCTGTATAATTTGTATAATAGTCAACTATTTTGTCAACTACTTGTTTAGGTTTAAATGTGGTTGCACTATTATCAAAATATATATAATCATTTTTTAACATGGAAAAGTCTTCTCGATTCATTTTTCTCCCCCCTTTAATTCATATTGAAACTTATTTCTTCTAGAAATTTAGTTGTATCAAGTTCCATTTTTGATAATAAAATAGACTTTATTAACATTTTTTTACAATTATCTAAATCAATTCCCCTTGACATCAAGTAATTAATATCGTCTTTACTGAATGTTCCAATAAAAGCCGAATGATTAGCAATTACTTCTTTAGTATGGACTATTAAATTAGGCAAAATTTTACTGTCTCCATCACTTAAATTCATAATTTTACTGTTTTCTTCTAAAAAGATACCACTTTTAGCTTGTTCTATAATTCCATCTAACAAAAAATAAAGTTTTTTATTTTCTAAATTGACTCCATTTGTATAAAATCTAGTCTCACTAAAATTTCCTTGATGGGTAATTTTAATATGATTAATTGAATCTACTTTGCTCAAAATACTATCTATACAAAGTAAACTACTATTATTATTTAAATAAACATTATAATCTATACTAGAATTTATTCCTAATTGATTTATAGTAACATCACTATTATCTAGTAAATTCACTTGTATTTTAACAGAACTTGATTTTATTAGAAATAAAATATTTGCCTTAATATTTTCTTGTACATATATATTAAGTTCAGTATCATCATCTATTTCTAAAATTAGATCTTTATTATCTTTTATACAAATATTTTTAGTTTCTAATTTTAGTTTATTCATTTTTTTCATTTCCTTCTATATCAAATGACTGATTGTATCCGTATTTTTCAATTAATTTTGATAAATTGTAATCTCCACTTTGGACAATTTTTCCACCTTTCATCATGTGAACAAAGTTTGGTTTTATGTATTCAAGTATTCTAGTATAATGGGTAATTATTAATACACTTACATCAGAATTTTCACTTAAATACTTATTAAGAGCCATGCAAACAATTTTTAAGCTGTCAACATCAAGTCCTGAATCAAGTTCATCTAAAATAATGAATTTTGGTTTTAGCATTAAAATTTGTAATATTTCATTTTTCTTTCTTTCTCCACCAGAGAACCCAACATTAAATCCTCGATGAAGCATATTGGAATTCATAGAAAGTAATTGAGTATTTTTTTCAAGTTCTTTTATATATTCATATAATCCTATATGTTTTTCTTTGGTATCTAAACTTGCTTTAATAAGTTCACTAGTGGTTACACCATCAATACTAATTGGATTTTGATAGACAAGGAATATTCCTAATCTGCTTCTTTCATTAATTGACATATCAAGAATAGAATTATCATTTACCAAAATATCCCCTTCTACTTGGTAATCAGGATACCCCATTAAAACTTTAGATAAGGTAGATTTTCCGACCCCATTAGGTCCCATAATTGCATGAATTTCTCCTTTATTAATACTTAAATTAAAGTCTTTAAGTATTTCTTTATCATCAGTTTTAACAATTAAATTTTTAATGTCTAACTTCATGTACACCTCCTAAAATGGTAGTTTCATATTTCCATTCATAACTTGTTTTACCATCTTTTTATAGTTTTCAAATTGCTCTAGAAGCTTATTAACTTCCTGAACACTTACTCCAGATCCATGTGCAATTCTAGTCTTTCTACTTGCTTTTATAATAGTAGGATCGCGTCTTTCTGATGGAGTCATCGATAGAATTATTGCTTCAATTCTTTTTATTCCTTTAGGATCAATTTTTACTTTATTTAATCCAAGTTTACTAGCACCTGGAAGTAGTTTTAACAAGTTTTCAAGTGGTCCCATGTTTTGAATTCCACGCATTTGTTTTAAAAAATCATTTAAATCATATTTACCTTTTTGAAGTTTTTTAATCGAATCTTCTGCATCTTGAATATTAATTGCTTCTTCTGCTTTCTCAACAAGAGATACGATATCACCCATACCAAGAATACGACCTGCCATTCTTTTTGGATCAAATATTTCAAGGCCATCCATTTTTTCACTTGTTCCCATAAACTTAATTGGAACATTGGTAAGATGTCGAACAGAAAGTGCAACTCCACCTCTTGTATCTCCATCTAGCTTTGTTAAAATAACTCCAGAAAGTTCTATAGAATCATTAAAACCTGTAATTACATTAATTGCATCTTGTCCCATCATAGCATCAATTACTAAAAGAGTTTCAGATGGATTTATAGTCTTTTTTATGTTTGCTAATTCTTCCATTAATGCATCATCTATATGAAGTCTTCCAGCTGTATCAATTAATACATAGTCATATCCATTTTCTTTTGCATAATTAATTGCCTCTTCACTCGTCTTTACAGGATCTTGAAGTCCTTTTTCATAAACAAAAATATCTAGTTCTTTTCCAATTTGCTTTAATTGATCGATTGCTGCAGGTCTATATACATCACAGGCCACCATCATTGGTTTTTTATGATATTTTTTGCGAAGTAATAAGGCAAGTTTCCCAATTGTTGTTGTTTTTCCTGATCCTTGTAATCCAACTAACATAAGTGTTGCAGGATTTCCACTAGTATTTAATTCTTTATATTCTCCACCAAGTAAATCTGTTAGTTCATCATTTACTATTTTTACAAATACATCAGCTGGCTTTAAGCTTTTTAAAACTTCTTCTCCCATTGCTTTTTCTTTTACAATATTTGTAAACTCTTTAACAACTTTATAATTAACATCAGCTTCAAGAAGAGCAATTCTTACTTCCTTAACCATTTCACTAATGTTTTCTTCAGTAATTTTTCCATATCCACGTGCTTTATGAATAATTCCTTGTAATTTTTCTCCTAATCCTTCAAACATAATGCCTCCTCGTAAACATTATTATTATAACAGAAAACTAAAAAAATACCTAATAAATATTATAAATTTATTAAGTATTTTATAAAGATTTTAGATTTAGTTATGTTAATAATTATCATGTAGTGAGTTGTTAATTGAATCTCCAATTAATTTTCCAAGACGTTTAATTATAAAATCTATTTCTTTAGTTGACACAATTAAATTATATCCTATTGGATTTAAAACTTCATATACAAGTTCTCTAATTTCATCATCACTTAAAGTTCCTATAATTCCTAAAAGTTCTTCTTTTTCTTTTTTCGACAAATCACTCTCCTCTTTTAGATAGTTTAAATTGTATTTGAATGTTAATTTATCCTTTGCTAAATTCTTTTTTTGATAACTTATTTTCTTAGTTAAATATTTAATTGTATCATTTACAATAACTGCACTTGATACAACAGTTGGTACTCCTATTGCTATAACTGGAATATGTAAAGTATCAAAAGATAATTCTTTTCGATTATTTCCAATTCCACTTCCTGGATGTATTCCACTATTTGTAATTTGAATTGTTTTTTCTATTCTTTCTATGTTAATAGCTGCAAGAGAATCAATTGCAATAATAAAATCTGGTTTAGTTTTTAAAATCACTCCTTCAATCATATCAAAAGAATCTATTCCGGTATTAGCAATTACATTTGCCTCCAATATAGATACGCTTCTATATTTTTTATCTAGTAAATCTATTTCTTCCAAGTATCTAGTTACTAAAATATTTTTCAAAGTCTCACTTCCTAAAGAATCAGGAGTTGATTTGCTATTTCCAAGTCCTATTATTAAACATTTATCAGTCTTTTTTATATTTAATGAATTTAAAATTTTTTTTAATTCTTTATCTAAAATATTTAAAACATTTTTAAAGTTTACTTCATCAGTTATGTCTTTAAATGTTATAGTAATATAATCTCCACTTTTCTTGTTTAAAGAATTATTCTTATCTAAATGAACAAAATCAACAACAATATCTTTTTCTTGATAGGTTTCTTTTTTATAGTTTAAATTACTTTCAATAATTAAATCTGATCTTAAATTATATTTTTTTAAGTCAACAGAATGCATATAATCACCACAAATAGTATGGATAAATTTAAAAAAAGTATTATAAATGTTGACAATTTAGTTTAAAATTTGTTATCATATATGTGATTTCAGAAAGAGGTGACATTATGCCAAATATTAAAAGTGCTAAAAAACGTGTATTAACAAGTAAAAGAAAAGAAGAAGAAAACATTTTAGTAGAATCACGTATGAAAAATTCCATTAAAAAGTTAGAAAAAACTATTAAAGAAGGAAAAGTCGAAGAATCAAAAGAACTTTTAAATACAACTTTAAAAAATATTGATAAAGCACAAAATATTAATATTGTTAAAGACAACAAAGCTGCAAGACTAAAATCAAGATTAACAAAATCTGTAAACAATTTAAAATAGCAATAATTTTGCTATTTTTTTGTATTTTTTTAAAAAAAATATGATACAATATAGAAGAAAGGGTTGATAGTTGTGAAGAAATTTGTTTGTTTTTTTATAATAACACTTATTTTTTTATTAACATTTCATTATAAAGAAGAAATACTTGTTTACTATAATAAATACTTTGAAAAAGTTAATTTTGTTCCAACAGTATTAGAAAATAATGAATATTCAAGAGTTTATAATTTTAACTATGTATCCCTTACAGATGATTTTTTTCCTAAAGAAAAACAAGATATTTTAAATATCTATTATACAGTTATTAATAGTGGTATGAATGAATTTACTTTTTATTGCAAAAGTGAATATGAAAATTGTTTAACTGATGTTAAAGATATTGCTAATAATCAAACTATTATTTCAAATATTAATAACTTTGTTCATCCTTATAATGGATTTAAAGATTTAGAAACAGAGATTGATTCTTTAGGAAAAATAACTATTCATATTAATAGAAATTATTCTGATGAAATGAAAATTATTTTAAATTATAAAATAGATGAAATTTTAAAAGAAACTATTAATGATACAATGACTAATAGAGAAAAAATAAAAGTAATTCATGACTATATTATTAATCATACAAAATATGATGAAGAAAGAAGTGATAAAAATAATATTCAGTATAAATCTGATACTGCCTATGGTGCTTTAATAGAAGGACATGCTCTTTGTGGTGGTTATACAGATAGTATGATGTTATTTTTAGAACAATTTAATATTAAAAGTTATAAAATATCAAGTGATAATCATGTTTGGAACTATGTTTATTTAGACAATAATTGGTATAACTTAGATTTAACTTGGGACGATCCAGTTAGTCATGATGGACGTGATCTATTAGAACATACTTTCTTTTTAATAAGTGATGAAGAATTATTAAAACTTGATACAACTGAACATTTATTTGATAAAAATGTCTATCAACCATAGACATTTTATTTTACAGGATCATACCCTCCTTTAGAAAAAGGATTACATCTTAAAATTCTTTTAATGCCAATAAATATTCCTTTTAAAGAGCCATATTTATTAATGGCATCTATCATGTAATTAGAACAACTTGGATAATATTTACAATTAAAGTGAAATAATCCAGGAAATTTTTGATATTTTTTTATTATCTTAATTAAATATTTTTTCATAACTCATCAAACATATTTTATATTAAATATTTTAAAATAGCAATTGATTCTTTTTAAATAATTTAGTATAATTTATTAAGTCAATGCCCCATAGCCAAGCGGTAAGGCAGTGGACTCTGACTCCATTATGCGTTAGTTCGAATCTAACTGGGGCAACCATAGAAATTAATCTCTTAAAGAGATTTTTTTTATAAAAAAAGAAGAAGACTAGTAAGTCATTCCTCCCCATTCTACAACAGTAAATCCAAATCTTTTAAATGTTTTTAGTTTTTGTTCTTTAATATCTACATAATTATTAACTTTTTTAATGTGAATAGATACACGGATCATACTATCAGGTGTTGGTGTAATTATCAATTTATTACCTTTTTCTCTTTCACTTGTTAATTCAAAATAAACTAAACTTTTACCATTTTTTTCTAAAACTGGTAACCAATACATAATAAATTCATTTCTTTCTCGATCATTTAATCCAATAAGTGTTAATTTTTCTTCTAAGAATTCTATTGCATTATCACTAACGAAAAATCCTTCATGAAAATCTACTTCACTGAATCTCACTTCATCCCAATATAAAGCATAGTAATATTTATTATTTTTATCATATAAATCTCCATTTGGATTAGCAACAACATGCCAACTTTTTTCATATTTAGGATAAGTTGTTGTTAAATATTCTGGATGAGCAAATGAAACTTCTACATTTAAAGTTTTAGGTGGATATAAATATAAAACTGGCTTAGCACGTCCTCCTTCTGGAGTTTTTACAGCAAATGTTTTTACTTCTCCTGTTGTTGTATAACAGTATTCTATTCCATAATTTCCATTTGAATCTTCTTGATCATAATAAACCACAACGTATACTCCTTCAGGTTTATCAGTTTCACCCATACTATCTAAACGACTTCTTGTATAATATCCAGATATAGCCCAATTATCATATCTATTAGTACTTTTCCACTCTCCTAATGAAACCGCTTCGTCTTTATCAACATCACTAAGCATTAATTTATTATTTAAAACATAAACAGCATAGTTTTCAATAAGTCCTTTAACATCTGTTAAATTCTTGCTTGTTAAAACCAACTTTCCATCTATATCATATTTTTTTACAGTATTAGAATCAACAATATAAGCATATTGATCTTTAAAACTTAATTGACCTTCATTTAATGTTTTATCAAAAATTAATTCTTTAGAATTAGAATAAACTTTAAAAATATTAAATCCATCAACATCAGTTACATAATAAAAGTTTTTATCATTAACATTTTCTACTCTAAAGGTATCGATCATAATATAACATCTATTTTCTAGATTTTCCATTTCATAAACTATTTCTTCTTTTTCAACACCTGTATTTAATAAATAAATATTATTTCCTTTAGCAGCATTTAAATAATTGCTATTATATATACTTGATATAGTATCATATTTTTCATCATACATTTTTTGTTTACTATCTAAATTATAATATCCACCTATTGCTTTACAATCATCTTCAGATGGATTTGAATAAATAATTCCTAATAATTTGTCATTTGCTACTACAAAATTATAGTTTTGATAATTATTATCTAAAGAAATTTTAGTACTTTTCTTTAAGTTAGTATCATAAATTTTCAAACCGTTATCTTCGTATAAAAAATAATTGGTATTTCCATAACTTACACTTATTATTTTAGCATTTTCAGTTTCTGTTTTTATTACTAATGAAACATCTTTACAATAATTTTCATCATAATTTAAACAAATTGAACCACTTTCATTTTTATAAATATTCATAGTGTATTTTAAATTATCATCAGTTTCTTCTACATCAAGAGAATTTTCATTATCATCAGTTTTACTTAACATTTGAGAAATAAAATATCCTGAAAATATTAATACTATTCCTAACACTAATAAACAAATTATAATTACCTTTTTATTACTTTTTTTACTTTCTTCCATTTTTATCCTACCTTCCTATTTTAATATAACATGAAAAAATATTCATTTTAAGTTTTTTCCACAATTATGTGGATAATTATATTTCTTCCTCTGTATATTTTGAATCATAAAGATCAACATCATCAATTACTTCAACTTTATCTTCTATTTTGGGAAGTTCATTTATACTTGACATATTAAAGTAATCTAAAAAATCACTTGTTGTTTTATAAAGAATTGGTCTTCCTGGTAAGTCACTTTTGCCAACCTCTTTGATAAATCCCTTAGCAACTAGTTTTCTAATCATTGGAGCACTTGAAATTCCCCTAATTGAATCGACTTCTCCTCTTGTTATTGGTTCATTATAAGCAATTATTGCAAGAGTTTCTATTGCACTATTTGATAAAGTATTAGCTGACGGGTTAGTAAGTAATTTTTCATAATACTCTTTATGTTCTTTTTTAGTTGTTAATTTAAATGCATCTCCTAAAATACTAAGTCTAATTCCTCGATCAGGACTTTCATAATCCTCTTTTAATTCTAAAATTAACTTTTTTAACTCTTCTTTAGAAATATTTAATATTTCTAAAAGCTCTTTAACTGTTGCACCACTATCTCCCTGAACAAACAAAATACCTTCTAATACACCTTTTAAATTCATTTTACTCTACCGCCTCACATATAATGGTTCCAAAACTATTTTCTTGATATATTTCAATCTCTCCAAACTTAGTCATTTCTAAAATAGCAAGAAATGTTGCTACAACATATGGTTTAGTTTTCTCTTCAAATAATTCATCAAATGGAATTCTTTTTACACTTTTAAACTTTTCTTTTATTCTTAATACTCTTGATTCAATTGATATTTCTCTTTTAGTAACTTTGGTTGAAATTGGTTTTTCATCTTCAAGTCTTATTAAAAGATTTTTATAAGCATTTATTAAGGTATCAATTGTTAAATCACTTACTATTTTTTCATCATTTTTATATTCAAGAATACTACTAGGACTCTTTGTTTTATAATTTGATCTTTCAAGTTCAAGTTCTTTAAAAGATGGAATTAATTCTTTATATTTTTCATAGCTAACAAGTCTATTAATTAAATCTTCTTTTAATTCTTCAACATCATTATCTTCATCATGTGGAAGTAACATTCGAGATTTTATTTCTATTAATTCTGATGCCATAACTAAATAAGATGAAGCTATATTTAAATTCATTTTTTCAAGATTATTAATATAATTTAAATATTCATCTATTATAACTTCTAATTTAATTTCAAGTATATCCATTTTCTTTTTCTTTATTAAATGTAAAAGTAAATCCATTGGCCCTTGAAAATTATCTAAACTAATATCCATATCATCAAATCCTTATAATAAAAGTATAGCACAAAAGAAAAAAACTTCAAACAAATATTAAAGTTTTTATTCTTATTTAATTATTAAAAAGCATCACATACTGTATTTCCAGATCCATATATAGTTACTCCACTTGCTGTATATGGACTATTATTTGATAACCAAGGATAATAGTTAGTACCTACACTTAATAAATTATTTTTAATATCATTACATGATTTATTTATTGTTATACTAGCAAGATTTGGATTATCGTAATACGTTACTTCACTCCATGTACTTGTAGCATTTGATTTTTCAAATGCAATCCTACCTATTGAAGTTATTCCATTTCCTATCGTAACATTGGTTAATTGATTATAGGAAAAAGCAGAATTTCCTATTGTTGTTACACTATTTGGTATTTCAACACTCGTCAATTGATTATTTCCAAAAGCAGAATCTCCTATTGTTGTTATTCCGTTTCCTATAGTTACACTTGTTAATTGATTACCATAAAAAGCTCCTTCTCTTATTGTTGTTACACTATTTGGTATCGTAACACTCGTCAATTGATTATTAAAAAAAACATAGTCTTCTATTGTTATAACGCTATCTGGTATCTCAACACTCGTCAATTGATTATTTCTAAAAGCAGAATTTCCTATTGTTGTTATTCCGTTTGCTATAGTTACACTTGTTAATCGATTATCTCTAAAAGCCTCATCTCCTATTGTTGTTACACCACTAGGAATACTTACACTAGTTAATTGTCCACCAGCAAATGCATGTTGCCCAATCTCTACAATTCCTTCAGAAATTAAAACACTTTCTAAATAACCATGATATTCATCCCATTCATCACGTGGTACAACGACAGTAAAAGCATTATCTCCTATTCTTGTAACTCTTTTACCATTTATAGTTGTAGGTATTACTACAGAATCAGTACTACAAGCATATGAAATATTTACTATATTATGTTCTTCGAAATATGCTATTGCTTCACTATCAAAAAAACCAACATCTAAAATAAATTGAAATGTATTTCCCCAAATAGTTCCTGTTCCATCACAAAATGCTTGATATGTTTCTCCAACATCAACTGTATTTCCTTCTTCTTCCGCACCCCAAAGTGTTGTTAAATAACTCACACAAACCTGCAATTCTTCATTTGTCATATTTTGATTAAGTTCAAATTTATCTTCCGTATTATAATGGGTTATAGTTACAGTATTATCTCCATTATCAACAGTTGTAAAACAACTTTCATCAGTTGAAGCTTCTTCCATACTTTTTTCTGTAAAGTCTCCGGTTACTGATACTCTTATACTTCCAAATAAATTATTCCAGGTTGAAATATCATAATCAATTCCAGAGTTACCTGTATTACCTATTACTACATCATTTGATATCCACATATATAGTCTATATGTTTTAGTTATTTCGTTCATTGTATTTTTATTAATTGTTTCTACATGTATTCTTGTTGCACTTGATAGATCGTTATAACTTTTGTTTGTAAATATTTCTGTTTCTGCATTATTTACTACTTCAACTAGTCTAAATTTTAAGAATTTATCTTGTATTCTGTTTGCTTCTAATTTTCCAGTTGGAACTAGTCCTCTATTTAGATTAATATCATAATAGATATCATATTTTGTATTGGTATTCTTTCCTACTATTTGAAATTCAAAATAGTTATTTGGATCGTATGTACTTGATGGTAATGCATTTTCAAGTGTTAATGTATTAGACTCTTTATAATGCATATAAATATCACCGGTTACTAGTTCTTGATTTAATCCAGTTTGTGAGTAACTAAATACGGCATATGTTATTCCTACTATTCCTATTAATAAAACTAATACTAAAGTTATAATTAATATTTTTTTCTTTTTACTATTCATATTTTTCTCCTCCTATTTTCTCTATGATAAATCCATTATAAATTATTTTTTACATAAGATCAACTCCTTTTTATAATAAAAGACACTTGAAAAAGATATGATTAACATATCAATTTCAAATGTCTTAATTTATGTTTTATTAAATGTATATTATAAGATACTAAATTAGTACCCCCCCCATGGTTGACTTAGAGTTAACTTTTTTATTAATACTTTCCATATAATCACTACCTTTTATTTATGTGATAATCATATCAAATATTTTTTTATTTGTCTAGAGTTTTGATGATCTTTTATTCTATTATTTCAAAATGATTTCCATTATCAAGATGTAATATACCTTTTTTACCATTAAGTTCTTGTAAAACATTTTCGTATTTATTTATATTTGATAATCTTGTTGTTGTAATATAAACATAGTTTCCATCATTCATATAAAATAGAAATAGATCTTTATCATATTCATTTGGTGTATATTCAATTTCAGATATTTTAGCTAAAATATTTTTATCAATGGTATCAAGTTTTTTTAAGAAATCTTTTAATACATCATCATCTACTACATTTATTAAAGAAGGTAGTCCATATACAAAATTATCTGGTGTTATTTTAATTTGATTAGATAAATAAATTTTATTATCTACTTCATCTTTTAATAACATATTATATTCTTCTATATTAATATCGATTCTTCCAAATATATTTTTTTTTATTTTTACTTTAGATACAATCGGATTCATTTTTATTTTACTTTCCATTTTGGAAATAGAAATACTAAATAGTTTAGGATAATTCTCAATTCCTGCAAGTTCTATTATTTCTTGATCAGATAAAATACTATTTCCTTTAATATAAATATTTTTTATTTTAGCATTTTTTACTAAAATAACTCCTAAAACTATAAATATTATAACCCCTATAAAAATAATTAATTTTTTTTTATTCTTTTTCTTTTTCACTTAATTCACTCCAATTAATTAATCTTTGTTCTACTCTTAAATTAATATCATATTTTTCTTTAGCTTCTTCTTTTACATGATCAATTATTTCTTTTATATCAGATGCTTTAGCATTTCCAGTATTTATGATAAAGTTTGCATGTTTCGTGCTAATTTCAGCACCACCTACATGATATCCTTTTAAATTAAGATCTTCAATAAGCTTTCCTGCAAATAATCCTTCGGGATTTCTAAATACAGAGCCAGCTGATGGATATTCTAAAGGTTGAGTTCTTTTTCTTTTTAATTTTCGATCTTTAATTATTTCTTCGAGCATTTCTCTTTCTCCATGGCCAAGTTCAAGTGTTGCTCCTAAACAAATATAACCTTTATGATGTTGTAAGAATGATTCTCTGTAATCAAATTTCATCTGATCTTTTGTTAAAGTTTTTATTTTCAATTCCGGTGTTAAAACTGTTACGTCTTTAATAACCCCTTTCATATTGGATCCGTACGCACCTGCATTCATGAAAACTGCTCCACCTAAAGTTCCAGGAATTCCTGATGCAAATTCTAAACCTGAAAGTCCACGACGAGCACATTCTAAAGAAAGTTTAATTAATGGATACCCTGCTCCAACATGAACAATATTATCTAAAAAACTTATTTCATCAAAATAATCTAATTTTATAATAATTCCATCATAAACATCATCACTAAATAAAACATTACTACCATTTCCTAAAATAAAATATTTTATATCTTCTCTATTTATAATTTTCATTAAAGAAATAAGTTTTTCAATAGATTTTGGATAAACTAAAATTTTAGCAATACCACCAACTTTATAAGTTGTATATTTTGATAAACTTGCATCTATCTTGATATCACCAATATTAGCTGTCATGATCTCATTTATTATTTTCTCCATTTAAGTCACTTCCCACTAAATTTAAAATTATTTTTAGAATTTCTTCGCTGCTAGTAACTTTTCCTAGTTTTAAAGAATTTTCATGCATTTCTTTATAAAGAGTTTTGTTATTTAAAACATAATCTATTTTTTCTAGTAAATTATTTGCATTAAAGTCTTTTTCTTCTAAAAGAATTGAAGCTTTGGCATCAACTAATTCTTTTGCATTATAAAATTGATGATTATTTGCAACATATGGGCTTGGTACTAAAATACTAGGAAGTCCTATAGCTGTTACTTCTGCAATTGTTGATGCTCCTGCACGAGTTACTATTAAATCACAACTTTTTAAAACATTCAACATATTATCTAAAAATGGAACAATTTTTACATTTTTTATTTCATATTTTTTAAAATTATCATAATAGTTTTTTCCAGTTACTAAAATTACTTCATAATCCTTATCTTTAAATTTAGGAATAATATTTTCTAGTTCTTTATTTATAGTCATTGATCCAAGGGACCCCATTACAATTAAAACTAATTTTTTATCATGAGATAAACCTAATTCCTTTTTATCTATTTTTTTAGCATTTGCAACTTCACTACTACGAGGATTTCCTGTAAATATAACTTTTTCTTTAGGAAAATATTTAATACTGCCTGGCAAGCTTACAGCAATTTTATCAGCATACTTAATAAGTATTTTATTAGATTTTCCAGGAATAGAGTTTTGCTCATGAATCAAAGTTTTATATCCAAGTTTTTTAGCTTCATAGATAACTGGAAATGTCACATATCCACCTACTCCAATTACAATATCTGGATTAAATTTCTTTAGTTCAGTCTTAACTATTTTCATAGATTTCATTAAAAGTTTTAAGCTAGAAATTGATTTTTTTATATTTTTGCTAAGTCCTTTCATTTCGATTCCAATATATGGAATTCCTTCTTTAGGAATTATTTCATGTTCCATTCGATCAGTTGTTCCTATATATAGAAATTGAGAATTTTTATCAGCTTCTTTTATTTTTTTTATAATACTTATTGCAGGATAAATATGTCCACCGGTTCCCCCAGCACTTATTACTATTTTCATTCTATCACCCAATTCATTACTATTATTATACCATATTATATGATAAGTCAAAAATAAATTTATTTTTCTAAAAAAATTGACGAATAATATTCATCTTGTTATAATTAAAATGTATTTGAAAATACTATAAAAGAAAGGATTTATATATGGAAAAAGCTAAAGTTTATTTTACAAGTAAAATTACTCCTGAAAGTTTAGTTGCAATTTATGAAAAACTTGGAGTTTCCTTAAAAGGAAAAGTTGGAATTAAAATATCTACAGGTGAAATGGGAGGCAATAATTATTTAAAACCTGAGTTAATTAAAGACTTAGTTCATAAATTAAATGGTACTATAATTGAATGTAATACAGCGTATCCAGGAAAAAGAAATACAGTAGATGATCATTTAAAAGTTGCCAAAGAACATGGATTTCTTGATATAAGTGATGTTGATATTATGGATAGTGATGGTGAAATGGAAATACCTTGTAATGGAAAACACTTGGATGTAGATATAGTTGGAAATCACTTACAAAATTATGATTCTATGCTTAATCTTGCTCACTTTAAAGGACATGCAATGGGTGGCTTTGGAGGAGCACTTAAAAATCAGTCTATAGGAGTTGCTAGTCGAAATGGAAAAGCTTATATTCATTCAGTTGGAATTACAAAAGATCCAGATGAATGTTGGCAATATACAAGCGATCAAATTGGATTTTTAGAATCAATGGCAGAAGCTGCAAAAGCTGTAAGTGATTATTTTAAAGAAAATGGAAAAGCAATTCTTTATATAAATGTTATGAATAATTTATCAGTTGACTGTGATTGTGATTCAAATCCAGAGGATCCTTGTATGAATGATATTGGAATTCTTGCATCAACTGATCCAGTTGCTCTTGATAAAGCCTCTATTGATAAAATTTGGCAATCGAATGATCAAGGACGTGATCATTTTATAAAACGAGTTGAAAGACAAAGTGGAAGACATATCTTACCTTATGCTGAAAGTATTGGACTAGGTAGTCAAGAATATGAATTAATAGAATTTTAAAAAGTGAGTCTGTAAATAAATTTGTGTAAATTAAAAATCTTTCCATGATAAAATAAAAGAAATGGAGAGGTTTTTATTATGGAAAAAAATAATCAAGGAAAAGAAATATTAAAATTATTACAAGAAAATTATAATATTGAAAGTGCACAAGACTTATCAAGTGCTCTAAAAGATATGTTTAAAGGAGCCTTACAAGAAATGATGAATGCAGAATTTGATTCGTCAATGGGATACTCAAAATATGATAAAAAAACAGAAAAAAGCAATTATAGAAACGGAACAACTAAAAAGAAATTAAAAAGTGAATTTGGAGAATTTGACTTTGAAACACCAAGAGATAGAAATGGAGAATTTGAACCAAAGATAGTCCCTAAAAATACAAGAGATGTGTCTGGAATTGAAGATAAAATTATTTCACTTTATGGAAGAGGATTAACAACAAGAGAAATAAATGAACAAATACAAGATTTATATGGTATAGAAGTATCAGCAACAATGGTAAGCAATATAACAGATCAAATTATACCAGAAATAAAAGAATGGCAAGAAAGGCCGTTGGATGATGTATATCCATTTGTATTTATAGATGCAGTTCATTTCAGTGTAAGAGAAGATAATAGAGTTGTAAAAAAGGCAGCTTACATTGTATTAGGAATTAATTCAAGTGGATTTAAAGAAATATTAGGAATTTGGATTGGAGAAAATGAATCAGCTAAATATTGGTTAGGAGTTTTAAATGAATTAAAACAAAGAGGTGTAAAAGATATATTAATAATTTGTAGTGATAATTTAACTGGTATAAAAGATGCTATTTCAACAGCGTTTCCAAATACTATTCAACAAAGATGTATTGTTCATATGATAAGAAATTCAGTTAAATATGTTAATTATAAAGATTTAAAAGAATTTACAAAAGATTTAAGATTAATATATACATCAACAAATGAAAAAAAAGCATTTGAAAAATTACAAGAAATAAAAAATAAATGGAAAGATAAATATTTAACATCATTTAGAACATGGGAAGAAAATTGGGATGCAATTTGTCCATTCTTTCAATTTTCAGATTATATTAGAAAAATTATGTATACTACTAATACAATTGAATCTTTAAATAGACAATTTAGAAAATATACTAAAACCAAATCTGTATTTCCAACTGATATGTCTTTACTGAAGTGTTTATATTTATCTACTAAAAATATATCTAAAAAATGGGATCAATCATATAGAAATTGGGGAACTATTTTATCTGAATTATCTATTATGTTTGATGGTAGAATTTAGGTCTTTGACAATTTAAATTTATATGTTATTATTTATATAACAAAAAGAAGCAAGTTACAAAACTTACTTCTAATCATGGATAGATACCATTTACACAGAATTTTTTACACACTCTAAAAAGTAGCTATCTACTTTTTTTTAATTCTTCTTGAATATTATTAACTTCTTTTTCTAAAACCTTGATCATTTTTTCAAGCATTTCAATAGTACTTGAATCATCATATAAATTTTTAGAAGTATCTTCATCATTCTTTTCTTCTTCAAGAGCACTATAATAAGCACTTGTTGAAACGAACTGACCAACCAACATCAACCAATTTCCAAGTGTATTTTGCTCTGTACTATTAAGATCGCTTATTAATAAATATCCAACTGCAACTGCACTTAAAGAAAAGAGTCTTGATGTATGCTTCATAAAATCATCTAAATTATTATATTCATATATAAACTCTTTGACTTGAATATATTTTTTTAATATAATCTAGTTGGTGATATTATGTTATTTGCAAGTTCAAATGATGGGAAAATAAAAGAAGTAAAAGAAATATTAAAAATAAATATAAAGTCTTTAAAAGATTTAAATATAAAAATAGAAATTAAAGAAACAGGAAAAACTTTCCTCGAAAATGCTATTTTAAAAGCCAAAGAAGTTTACAAAAAAACTGGTATTCCAACACTTTCAGATGATAGTGGTTTAGAAATTGAAGCATTAAATGGATTCCCAGGAATTAATACACATCGTTTTTTAGAAGGAACTGATAGCATTAGAAATCAAGAAATTCTAAGGAGAATGAAGAAAATAGAAAATAGAACCTGTTATTTTACATGTGCTATCGCCTATTTTGACGGAATAAACTTAATTACCAAAGAATATAAATTAAAAGGAATAATAGCTTGTGAAGAAAAAATAAACAATGGTTTTGGTTTTGATTCAATCTTTTTATACAATGGGAAATATTTATCAGATATGACTATTCAAGAAAAAAACAATATTAATCCTCGAAAATTTGCTCTTGAAAATTTAAAACTTGACAAAAATTTTAAAAAAAATATTGATTTCCATAATTAATTATGCTATTATAATTCAGTAAATTGTTGTTGGACCTTTAGCTCAGTTGGTTAGAGCAATCGGCTCATAACCGATCGGTCATAGGTTCGAGTCCTATAAGGTCCACCAAGTTTATAAGCGGGTATGGCGGAACTGGCAGACGCGCTAGTCTTAGGAACTAGTTCTTCGGAGTGCAGGTTCGATTCCTGTTACCCGCACCAATGTTGAATTATTCGAACTTTAATAAGTTCGATTTTTAATTGTAAAATTTATTCACGATAAAATACATGGTATATTTGGTGATAAAGACGATAAATATAAAGAAATGGCTGATAATTTATTTATAAACGGAATTATGGATGAAAAAGAATATACTAGTGTTATTAATAAAAAAGAAAAGAATCGTGACGATTTAGAGAGATAGAAAAAGAAAATTAATCAAAAAAATGATAAAAAGATAAATAATTATGTTATAATATATTCAGGAGGTATTTTATGGAAAATCAAGAAATGCAAAGAGATTTCGATTTAGGAGCAGTATTAAATATAACAACTAGTCATTTATTTACTAGTATGGATGATATATATGAAGTTTTAAATTATTTAACTGGAGATAGTATTTATACACACCAAATTCCAAGAGTTATGGATGCTGCAAAACCTTATGTTTTATCGTTGCACCCAGAATTAAAAGGTGTTGGTGATGATGTAGAAATTCATAGTTTTGAAGATGCAAAAGCTTTTGTAGATGAACAAAAGAAAGTATTTGGCGACAAACTACCTTTAAAACCAATGTCAAAAACCGATGGTTATTCTTATGTTGATCCAATTGAAGAAGCAGTTGAAATGACATCTGGAAGAACTAGATAAAATTTTTAGATTAAAAAGTAGCATGAAGTTATTGCTACTTTTTCTATTGTTTGGTAAAATGAATATAGTGATTGATATAAATCAGTCGTCTTTATGCGAAAGAGTTGTAAACCACTTCGTCGTTCGCACCAAAGGTGCGTGTAACGGTAGTTCATTATGAACTGCTGTTTTTTTTATAAATTTTCACTTTTAAATCAATATAACCATTATTTATGGTCCTACATATACAATTATTATGGATTAACCTAATTTAAATTCAATATTTGATATTAATTTTGTAATTAAATCACAAAATTATTGATTTGTATTATCATTTTAAATACGTTATCATCTAACTCAAGAGGCAAATTTATGAATAATAATATTGAAAAATTAAAAGAAAAATTTAAAATTATTAAAGAGAAAGGCTGGATTAAAAGTATTTCAAATAGTACTGGAAGTGTTGGTACAACATTTGAACATTTATTAGGTAATAAAGAAAATTGTTCTACTTTACCCGATTATTATGATATTGAATTAAAATGTTCGACTAATACCTCTTCAAGTCCTATAACTCTCTTTTCAACAACTTTCGATGGACCGACTCCTTATGAATTACTGAGACTTGCTAATACATATGGATACCCAGATAAAATATTTAATAGTCAAAATATTATATATGCGTCTTTAAGCTGTAACAAATGTTATATAGTAAATAATCAATATTATTTTAAATTGGAAATAGATAAATTTAATCAAAAACTTTATTTAGTTATTATGAATATAAATTATAAAATATTAGAAAAAAAATGCTATATTACTTTTGATACATTAAAAAAACATCTATATACAAAATTTAAATATCTTGCAATAATAAATGCTTTTAAAAAGTATATAAATGGAGAAAAATATTTTAAGTATTATAATTTATTATTATACCAATTAAAAGACTTGAATACATTCATAAACTTAATTGAAAAAAATATCATAAAAGTTAATATGATTTTAAGAATAAATAAAAGTAAACTACATTATGGAAAACCAAGTTATAAAAATTTGGTTCGTAATTTGTTAGTTATTATATTATTAGCCTATTATAAATTTCTAACATCTTTTATTTGATCTTTTTTAGCAATAATATTATCAGTTTCAATTAAATATGTCATCATTAAAAAAGTATCATCATAATATTTTTTTAATGTAATATTAGAAAGATTTTTATATTTTTTATCAATTTTACCTACTACTCCCATTTTATTGACAACAAATTTAATTGTATTAAAAACAGATGGATTATAAGACTTATATTTTTCATAATCTAAACATAAAAAATCATATATCTTATTTAGTATAATCCTTTTCATATTAATACCATTATTATTAATACTAGTATAAGAAAGTAATAATTCATAAATATCATTAGGAACTAATTCTCTTAACTCTTCATAATTAATATTTTTACTAGAAATAACTATCTTATCATCTAAATAGAATGGCTCAAGAGAAAAACTTTCTAATATTAAAGGAATATTATGAAAAATAATACTTTGGCATAAAGTAGATAATTTTGTTTTATCATAATAATATTTTATACTTTCCATTAAATATTCCATATTAAGAATAAATTCCAAAAAATTAATAAAAGATGTTTTAGTTCTTTTTTTACTATTTAGATTAACTCCAATAAATTCTAAATATGAATAACAATCTAAAAAAGTATCACGATATTTCCAATTATTAAATAAATATGTATTAACATAATCAAAATAAGTATAATCTTTTTTATTAAAATTAATACATTTAGTATTTAAAACATTAATTATTTTATTATATTCATCTTTATAAGACTTTTTATTATTTAAATTAAAAATAGGAGTTCTCATATCATCACCTGTATATATTCTAAATTCTATTGTAGTAATAGATAATTCTATATTTATTATATAATATATTATTAATTTTTAATAGCAGAAATTTATATATTTTACACTATTTATAATATACTTTAAGGTTTATAAATATCTTATTTTATTTACTAAATTAAATATATTTAGTAAAACTTAAAAATATATGATATAATACCTACTAATTGGAGGTGGTATAATGTTTAAAATTGATGATATAAAAAGCTATACATCAGAAAAGATAAATCTTTCAAATGAAGATTCTAATGTTTTAAAAAATAAAATACTAGAAATAATTGAATCAGATAGTATTAATATAAAACAAGAAAATGTATTAGAAGAAGTAAAAAGAATTATTCAATCTATTCCTAAAAGTATTACAACAAAAGAAAAAGTTCGTTTAGTTTATATTACTTTAGGTAAATTATTTAGTTATGATTATCGAGTTGCATATGATATGAAATATGCCTATGAAGAGGCAGCTTTTTCTGATACTTTTATTGGAAAATATCAAACATGTATTCAAATATCTGAAATTTTAAGTTTAGTTTTAAATTCTTTTGATGGTATTGAAGCAAATGTAATTAATAGAAGTCTTGAAAATATAAGAGGTTCATATGGAGATGGACATCAAGCAGTTGAAGCTAAAGTTAAAATAGATGATAATAATTATGAAACTTATTTATTAGATTTAACACTTGACTTGTACCTAATTCAATCAGGTTGTAGAACAAAACATTTTGCATTTGAAAGTGGTACTTTTGGAGAATATGATATTATTCCTCAAATAGAAACCGAAGAAATGGATCAAAAATTAAATCTTATTAAATCTAATTACACTGATATAAAAATTAAAAGTATAAAAGAATATTTGAAAAAAATTGATTTAACTAATCAAAAAGAACAAGATAAACTTCAATTAAAACTTATTGTTATTGATTCTTTTTTAAATCCTTTTAATGGTTATCATGAAGGAAAACAATTTTTAAATTTCTTATTTAAAGAATTATTAGATGAAAATTATAAAGAATTTAATATTTATTTCTTAAAAGAAGAAAGTGAAATAAAACTTAGAACATTTTATAAAATAGAACTTAGTGATGATACAAAATGGATTTTTTATAGTAATAATTTAGGTCTTATTTCCGTTTCAGAAAATATTATAAAAGATCTTCTTGAAAATGGCTGGGAAACAAGAAGTTTAAACTTAGAACAAGAATTGTTTGATATAGAAAAGAAGAAATGAAAAATCATTTCTTCTTTTAAGCTTCTTTATATTCAGTTAAAGTTATTTTAGTTGTATTTTCTTTTCCATCACGAAGATAGGTAACAGTTATAGTATCTCCAGCATCGTATTTATAAAGCTCATATCTTAAATAAGCAACGTTTAAAATTTTATTATCATTTAATTTAGTTATAACATCGCCCTTTTTTAAATTTGATTTTGAAGCACCTGAATCTTTTGATATTTCAACAACTACTACTCCATCAGTTATATCTTGATCTAACATGATTCCACTTCTATATAAAGAATATGTATCAGTTGCATTGATCATACTAATTCCAAGCATAGGTCGAACAATTGCTTTACCAGTTTCTAAATTTTCGATATGACTCATAGCATATTCAATAGGAATTGCAAATCCCATACTTTCAACTTCTGTTTGAACAAGTTTCAAAGAAATAATACCAATTACTTCACCTTTAGCATTTAATAAAGGTCCACCAGAATTACCAGGATTAACTGCTGCATTAGTTTGTAATACTTTCATGACGTAATCATTTGTATTTCCAGATATACTTACAGTTACCATTCTATCTTTTCCAGAAAGAATACCATCAGTTACAGTTCCTCTATACTCATATCCAAGTGGTGAACCAATTGTAAAGACAGTATCACCTACTTTTGATTCTTCACTAGTTCCAATAACTGCTACATCAATAACATCACTTTTATTAATTCTTACAACTGCTAAGTCTAAGTATTCATCACTTCCTAAAACAGTTCCTTCAATTTCTTGATCATCACTTCTAATTAAAGTTATTTTAGTAGCATCACTTATTACATGATGATTAGTTAATACGTATCCATATTTATCGTCTGTTTTATAAACAAATCCTGATCCAGTTGATTGAATTTGATCTCCCTTATAATTTCTTATCATAAGAACTGCATCATATACTTTTTCAACACTTGCAGATAAAGATCCATCATTTACTATAACAGTTTCACTACAAGAGCGGCAAGTATTATTATTACTTAGATTAAGACTACTACCATCTAAAGTACTATTAACAGTTATATAATACATTAATAGTCCTCCAAGCATAAAAGCAACAAATAAATAAATAACTAAATTAATTCTATCTTTCCCTTTCATCTAAATCACCTCTTATATTTTTTAATTCATAATAATTCTTTGGAAATCCCATTCCATCTAAAACTTTATCTATTTTAATACTATGTAAATTTAATTCTAAATTATCTAAATTATGTTTTATTTCTTCAATTAAATTAGAAAATTCATCAAAACTTAACATCTGTTTTAAAATAATTATTAAAGCAAATACATCTTTTTTACCATATATATATTCATCATCCATAATTGGAATATTCAAAAGTCTATGATAATTATTATCATTTATTTGTCTTTGAGTTTTATTAGAGAATAAAATATCTTCATGAGCGCATAAATTTCTATAATTTGATAATATAGTTAAATAATTTGATAAAGTATCTATATCTAAATTATATAAATTAGCTATGCTCATTTGATCTTCTTTTTTTAAAATCGAATAAAGTTCTCCTACTATTCCAAATGATAAAACTTTTACTAAAACCCATAAAGGAATATATCCATAATTATTAACATAATGACTTGTTGCTGAATGCTGAGTTGCATTTAAATTTATCTGCCTTTTCATTTTTTTTAATATATCTAGTACTTGTTTTGTTTTTTCTTTATTGGTTGTAAAATTTTTAGGAACTAAATAATCTTTTTCTCTATATCCATATTTTAAAGATAATTGATAACTAATAATCGATTTAATATTATTTTCAACAATTAATATATTTTTAAATAATATATTTCTAAATGTTCTATCAAATAAAAATAAACTATAAAGTTCCTCAAAAGTAGTTCCTTCTATATATCTTCTATCAACATTACTTCTTAGGAATAAATGTCTATATCCATTTAGAAAAAAATAATTTTCACGAAATAGTACTTCTTTAGCATATTCTGGATTATTTACTATTAACCCCTTACTTTTAAAAATTTCTACTTGCTCATTTAGGGTTTTAAATTCCTTTTTCATTCTTTCCTCTCCTACCTTCATAAGTATATCACAAAATTAATAAAAAAATATGTTTTTTTAGTGAAATTTTTCTATATTTTTAAAGAATAATAATTTATATAGAAGATATTCTTATAAATATTATATTTTAAAATATGACATCATTTTACGATAATCAATAAATTTATATTGACAAACATAAAATTTGTGATATATTATTAACTTGAGGTGAAAATATGCCCAAAAATAAATTATCAAGAGTTATATCTATTTTACTAAAAATAATACTTGTTAGTGGAATTATTCTAATTCCTTTTATACCAATGATATTTAATTTAATTGGAGCTGAAAATTTAAAATCTTTTAACAATCAAACACCAATTTATCAAATTACTTTATTTATTTGCTATTTTATTAGTTTAGGAATTATATTTGTACTTACTCGAATGTTTGATCAACTTTATAAAGATCCATTTACAAGTTTTACAGAAAAGTCTTTAAAAATAATTGCTTTTTTATTCATGACTTTATCAATTATAATATTCATAAAAATATTTTTTATTACAACTATAATATCGATTGCTATTTGTATAATCACATTTATTGTTAGTCTTTGTTTTTATACATTAAGTGAAATATTTAAAGTAGCTACTAGTAATAAAAAGGAGTTGGATTATACAATATGATCGTTGTTAATTTAGATGTTATGATGGCAAAAAGAAAAATTAGTTTAAATGAATTAAGCAAAAAAACAAGTATTACTACTACTAATCTTTCTATTTTAAAAAACAATAAAGCTCGTGCAATACGATTTTCAACTCTTGATGTAATATGCAAAGTTTTAGACTGTGAACCTAAAGATATACTAGAATATAAGGAGGATTTATGAATGATTTTAAAGAATTAAAAGAAAACTATTTAAAATATGATCTAAAGTATTTTACTATCTCATCAATTATATCAACAATACTAATTACTATTTTTTATAACTTAAATATTGATTTTTATTTAAAAAGCTTTATTATTCCAACTTTAATTGTTTTAATAACTTATATTGTTAATATAAAGCATAACAAATTAGAAAAGAATAAAATAAGCTATTATTTATTAATACCAATTATGCTTATAATTTTAAATTCATTTATATTTAAAGTTGACTTTAGTAATAAATTTTTAAATATACTTATACTACCTATAATAATTACTTGTTTATTACTATATCTTTTAAATAAGAATTTTAAATTTAAAATTAAAACATTTATTATTTTTATAGAAGATACTCTTAATAATTTATTTCCTAATTTAAATAATATTAATAAATTATTTAAAGAAAAATCTAAAAATAAAAATATTATTCAAATTATTATAGGTCTTTTAATAGGTATTCCTATTTGTATAATACTACTTTCTCTTCTTTCAAGTGCAGATATGTATTTTAATTATTTTATAGGAAGTATTTTAGATAAAGTTTTAGACTTATTAAATATAGAATTTATTTGGAAGAATATATTTGTAATATCAATTTCATTTATATTAACTTTTTCAATTTTTATTAATTATATGTTAAAAAGAGATATTGATGTAACTAAAACAAAGTTATTAAATATCTCAAGTTCAAGTATTTCAACTATTTTAATTTTAATAAACCTTGTATATTTATTATTTTTATTTGTTGAAATTTCTAAATTAACAACTAACTTTTTACATTTACCAGCTCTTTATACTTATTCAGAATATGCAAGGGAAGGATTTTTTCAATTATTATTTATTACATGTATAAATTTTATTATAACTTTATTTATACTTTATAAAACTAATTTAGAAAATAATAAAATAATTAAAACTTTACTACTTATATTAATATCTTTATCTATCGTTTTAATTTTTAATTCCTATTATAGAATGATTCTTTATATAAGTGCTTATACATTTACTATATTAAGACTTCAAGTTATACTATTCTTATTTCTAGAACTTATTTTATTTATTTTATTAATTAAAAAAATAGTAAAAGACTTAAAACATAATAATTTTAAATTATTTAGTATTATTGCTTTAATTATTTATATAATTAACTTATATTTATGTAATGATATAGTAATTGATTTTATAAATAAATTAATAACAAAATAGTATAAAAGAATTCTAATTTTTTAGAATTCTTTTTATATTTAAAGATGCATCATAATATTCATTTTTACTATATTCTTTATTTCTTTCTGATGCATATTTAATAGCATCTTTAATACTACAATTCTCTTTAATTAAAATATCAATTAAAATAGCTTCAGCACTTGTATTAGGTTTTTCTTTTTCACTTTCTTTATTTTTAGAAACAATTATAACATATTCCCCTAACTCATAGTTTTTATTTTCAAGAATACTTTTTAAAACTTCACTAGTGTTTCCATAATATTTTCTTTCAAATTTTTTGGTTAAATCATTTAAAACTATAATATAAGGATTATCCATTACTTCATTAATATTATTCAAAGTATCTATAATTCTTTTTGGTGATTCATAGAATACTACTATTTCAAGATCATTTTTCTTTATTTTTTCTAGTTCTTTTCTTTGTTGACTATTTTTTCTTTCCAAAAATCCATAAAAAGCAAAATTATTAATAGATAATCCTGATAAAGTTAAAGCACTTATAACAGCACTAGGACCAGGTATAGTATATATTTCAATATTTTCTTTTATTGCAAAATTTACAACTATACTACCTGGATCTGATATACAAGGACTTCCTGCATCTGTAATAAGTGCAATATTTTGTCCACCTTTTAAAAGATCAATTACTTCACGACTTCTATCTATTTCATTAAATTTATGATAAGACATAAGCTTATTAGTTATACCTAACATGGTTAATAAATGACTTGAATTTCTTGTATCTTCACATAAAATTAAATCAACTGATTTTAATACATCAACTGCTCTTTCAGAAATATCTTTGACATTTCCAATTGGAGTTGCAACAATATATAATATTCCCATCTAATACCTCTCTCAATAACAATATTGTAGTCTTTTTCATGTTTTTTTTCAATCAAATTAATTGAAAAAGACAATATTTCTATTGCCTTATACTCTTTTTACGTCTAAATAAACTTCTATTCCATTTAAATTAGTAACTTCATCAACCATTCTTTCAGATATAATAGAATCACATAAAGTTTCCTTCTTTATTATTTCAATATAATCTTTTAATTTATCCATTAACTTATCTTCAGTATAATAATAAATATAAATTCTATCTGTAATATTAAAGTTTTTAAGTTTTCTTAATTGTTGAACTTTACTAATAAGTTCCCTGGCAATTCCTTCATTTATTAATTCTTCATTTAAAGTTGTATTTAAAATAATAAATAAATTATTGTTAATTGCTGTATTATACCCAGGTTTTGAGTTAACTCTTATATCAAGCATTTCTTTATTTAATTCATATTCCACATCATTTAATTTAATAGTTATAACTTCATCATTATCAAGTTTTTTAATATCTTCATTAGAAATGGTTTTTAAATACTCCGTTAAAGCTTTAATATTTGATCCAAATACTTTTCCACATACCTTAAAGTTTGGTTTAATTTCAAATTTAATATAAGAATCTAAATTATTTTCAAATTTAATACTTTTAACATTTAATTCTTCTTCAATTAAACTAGTTAAATCTCCTATGACATTTTTAATTTTAGAATCAAGTATGATTTCACTAATAGGCTGACGAACTTTTATTTTTACATCTTCTCTAACTTTTCTTCCCATTGAAATAAGATCACGAACAGTATCCATCTTTTCTTCAATTTTTAAATTAATTAATTCTTCATTATATTTAGGAAAATCACTTAAATGAACACTTTCTTCATCAGTTAACTTTGTATACAAGTTTTCAGCTGTAAATGGCACAATTGGAGCAATCATTTTGGATAGTCCAACAAGTACATCATATGTTGTTTTATAAACAGCCTTTTTACTATCATCTATCTCACTTCCCCAAAAACGATTTCTATTTCGTCTTACATACCAATTTGATAAATCATCAGATACAAATGTTACTAAAGCACGAACTACTTTATTTAAATCATATTCATCATATGACTCTGTTACATATTTAAGTAACTTATTATATTTAGATAATAACCATTTATCAATTTCCTCGAGAGATTCATATTTTACTTCATAATTTCTTGGATCTATATTATCAATATTTGCATATGTTTCAAAGAATGTATATGTATTTAAAAGAGGATTAAAGAATTTAGAATGAACTTCTTTTAAGCCTTCTTCATCAAACTTCAAAGGAGTCCAGACAGGACTTACATATGGAAGATAAAAGCGAACAGTATCTGCTCCATATTTTTCAATTGTTGTAAATGGTTCAACAATGTTTCCTTTTGATTTAGACATTTTTTTACCTTCTTTATCAAGAAGTAAGTCATTTACCAATACATTTTTATATGGAGATACCCCTTTTAAGAAAACTGAAATTACTAAAAGTGAATAGAACCATCCTCTTGTTTGATCAATTCCTTCTGATATAAAGTCAGCTGGAAATTGAGATTCCCATAGTTCATTATTTTCAAATGGATAATGATATTGTGCAAATGGCATCGAACCAGAATCAAACCAACAATCAATTACATCCTTGACTCTTGACATAGTTTTTCCACATTTAGGACATTTAATATGTACATCATCAACATATGGACGATGAAGTTCAATTGTCTCATCAATATCTTCTATTGCTAGATCAACTAATTCTTTGCGAGATCCAATCATCATATCAAATCCACATTCACATCTCCATAAAGGAAGAGGTGTACCCCAATATCTACTTCTAGATATTGCCCAGTCATTTAAATTTTCAAGCCAATTACCAAATCTTTTCTCCCCAACATATTCTGGATACCAATTGACTTTCTTATTAGCTTCAATTATTTTATCTTTAATCTTAGTTACTTCTAAATAAAAACTTGGTTTTGAATAATATAGTAAAGGTGTTGAACATCTCCAACAGTGAGGATAATTATGCATCATCTTTTGCTTTTTAAATAATTTATCATTTTCCTTTAAATATTTAATAACTTCCAAATCAGCTTCAAATACACTCATTCCTTTCCATAAACCTTCCGTATATTTTCCATCTTCACCAACTGGATTTAAATAAGGTAAGTTATATTTCTTTCCAACTTTAGAGTCATCTTCTCCAAATGCTGGCGCTATATGAACAATTCCGGTTCCATCTTCCATAGTAACATAAGAGTCACATGTTACGAAAAATGCTTTTTTATTTACTTCAAGACTTGGAATAAGTTGTTCATACTCAATATATTCAAGATCTTTTCCTTTATACTTTTCTAGTATTTTATAATCATCCCCTAAGACCTTATTTACAAGTGATGCTGCAAGAATAAATTTATATCCAAGGCTTTCAACTTTCACATAATCTTCCTTTGGATTTACACATAACGCAACATTTGATATTAATGTCCATGGAGTTGTCGTCCATACTAAAAAGTATACATCTTCATCTTTTTTCTTAAATGGAACAATAACTGTTTGAGCTTCTATTTCTTTATATCCTTGAGCAACTTCATGAGAAGCAAGTCCTGTTCCACATCTTGTACAATATGGTACAATCTTAACTCCTTCATAAAATAATCCTTCATCAAAGAATTTCTTTAAAATATACCATTCTGTCTCAATATAATTATTATCATATGTAACATATGGATGTTTAAGATCAATAAATTGACCCATCTTTGTTGTTAAATCTGAAAAAGCTTTTTCATTTTTCCAAACTATTTCACGACATTTTTCATTAAACTCTTTAACACCATATTTTTCAATATCACCTTTTCCTGTAAATCCCAAAGTTTTTTCAACTTCTACTTCTACAGGTAACCCATGAGTATCCCATCCTACTTTTCTTAATACTTTGTAGCCTTGCATAGTTTTGTATTTACAAAAACTATCTTTTAGAAATTTAGCAACCATATGGTGAAGTCCTGGAAATCCATTTGCTGTTGCTGGACCATCATAAAAAACAAAGGTATCTTTCTTATTTTCTAAAGAACGAGATAAAATATCCATTTTTTCCCAACGATCTGAAATATTACTTTCTACAATACTAGTTTTTTCATTCTCTAATTTTTTAAACATATTTCCTCCTATAATATAAAAACACAGTACTCGAAAGGACGAAATACCGTGTTACCACCTTAATTTAGTTTAATTAAACTCTCAATTATTATAACGCATTACCGTATTTATCTTATCCATAAATAGCACTTGAAAGTGATCTAAATATATTTGTTTTATTTACTTTTCACCAACCGTAAACTCTCTTAAAAACTCTTATATTCCGTCTTTCGCACTTGCTTATGTATTAAATAATAACATTATATTCCAATAAAATCAAGTAATTTATTATATTTTCTAAGATTTTATCCAATATTTGATATTTCAATAGTTGAAATTGTACTATTTAATGCTTGATCCATTACATAAACTGTATAAGTTCCATTTTCAGTAACTCTTATTTGATTTTTGTTAATAGTTGTTCCATTACTTTCAAAATATTCTTTATTTTGATTTCCTTTAGCATATTTTATAGCTACAATATCACTGTCATCAGTTGCTTCTATATTTATAAGATAAAAGTTATTTAAAATTGCATCTCCATATACTCTTAAATTACGTATTTTAGTAGTTGGTTTACTAAATGATGCACTAATTAAATAGGTAAGTTTAATATTTTTTATACTTTCACCATATCTTTCATTTAAAGATGATGAAATATTTCTACCACTATACCAATTAAGATCATTTTGCCATTGATTAATTTCTCCACTCAATCCAAATCCATTAGAGGTTCTTCCCTTACTATTGGAAACTGCATTTCTTGATGCATCAAAGTATTGAGCATTCCAATAAAATCCTCCATCTTCTGATCCAGATAAAGCTGTTGTTGTATATCCATCAAATACTGTATACCAAAATCCGCCATTTACATTTATATAATCAGATTCTGCTTTTGATGTTGATTGTGACATTACTAATACTCCATCTTCAACCGTTGAATTTGTAAGAGTCCAGTTATTAAAGTTTTGTTCTAGATAAGTTTCTTTTGATAAAGAGAGAACTGGTGCAACATTATCTTGTTCCCATTTAGCATATAATGTACTATCAATTTGTAAATTATAGTTAGTCGCACTTTCTACTTTATTTGTATATGTATCTTCTAAATACCATCCTACAAATCTATATCCAGCTTTTGTTGGAGTTGGTAACTCGCCATATGAACGATTATAATTAACTTGTTTTTCAATAGGTGTTACATTTCCACCATCTGTATTAAAAGTTATAGTATATTGTTTATCAGCTATTATATCAAAGCTTTCTCCTTCAGCTTTTACATAAGCTTTAAATACTTTATTTGGCTCCTCATAATAATAATCTATCCAAAAATACAATTTACAACTAATTACTTGATTTGATTCAAATTCTTCTATTTCATATAATACTAGATCATCTTCATGAACATAATCTTTCTTTTTTAAAGTATCATTTATATACAATGCGTATCTTACTGCTCCTAAATTTATTTTTTTATTAGACGGTATTGTATCATCTAATTCAAGTGATATTTTAGCATTAATTGGTACTAAACTTGTATTTTCTAAAGTAAATGTATATGGAGTGCTTTCAAGTCCTATTTCGTCTATAACTGGAACAGCATTTGTTAAATCTATAATATTTTCTCCTTCAGTAAATTTTAATGAAATTAATCCTGTTTTTAAAACATTATCTCTTGAATCCTTATAGACATATACAAAATAAACTGCAGCTAGAGTTAGTCCTAATCCAAAAATTATTGTTAATACTAATGGTATTATTTTCATTTTCTTTTTATTTTTTCTTATTAACTCATCGTTTTCCATATATACACTCCTATTATTTACTAAAATTATTCTACCAAATTTTTAATTAATTTTCAAGACTTATATTTTTTTTATTTACTTGGCATTAGACCAAACCCTGTTACAACTCTTCTTCCACCTGAAACAGTTTGACCAAATACATTTTTTGGATTATTAATAAGTTTTCCATTTACAACCATTTGAGCACTTGTTCCACCATCAAGGTTTGCAGCATTATAAGCTCCATATAATTCTAAAGTATCAATAACTTCTTTCATAGTAGGACCACTTCCATGAGTTCCTTCTGTTGCAAGGAATAAAATAACTCCATCCTTTCTTTGAGCAATAGCAACTCGAGCTGCTCGATCATATCCTCCTGCACTTGTTGTATATTTAATACTTTCACCATTTAATATTAAAAATGGTCCAAATTGTATTCCATCACGAATTCCCATAGCAACGGCTTCTTCTCCTGTTGCATTTACTAAAGCTAATTTATGATCATTTGTAATTCCAATAATATCATGACGATCATTATTTTCTGCAAAGACAACTTCTCCATCTTTAATAACATATCCATCCGGAATATCACTTCCCCAGCCATCTGGATCTTTAAATCCTCCACCATTTATACAAACAATGCCACCAACTCTTTTACACATTTTAAGAACAGTTTCTTGACCATTCCCTTTACTAAATGATTTAATTGTTAAAAGCTTTACATTTTCTGGATGGTAAATGGCAATTAAATGCGCATTATATTTTCCAACTTTTACCTTTAAATATTTATAATCATCATTTCCATTTTCTCTTTTTAAAATTGCTTCATCATATTCATTGTCATAACTTTTCTTTTCTGATGTATCAATTACAATTGCATCTAAATCCATTTTACCTGATACTGGAATAAATTTATTTAAATCAAGAATACCTTGAACTGTATCTTCATCATAAAAAGTATAAGCAATATATTGATGTGTCTTAGTAATCATAGCTGTATTTACAATTGTATTTCTAAAGTCTTCATTTGGACCATAAAAAAGATAAAAGCAACCTATTGCAATTAAATCAATAACCAAGAATAGTATTGTTGTTTTTCGCATCTTAATCCTCCACTTTTATAATAAATGGTGCATATTTTGATCCATTTCCACTTATTATTTCTAAATCTTTTTTTATTCCTAGAGAAATTCTTATATTTCTTTTAGTATTAGGATCGCTTTTTAAAATACTACCATTATAAACTTGTACTAAATTATTATCTTTATCACTTAAATAATAATTGTTAAGAGAACTATTAAACTTAAGATCATTACTATTTAATATTCCAATTGATGATATATATCCATCAAACTTAACTTCTTTTAAAAGTTTCTTAAAAGATAATTTTTCTAAATAAGTATTTTCTAAATATTTTTTTAATGAAGAATTAGTATAATCACTAGAAGATTTATCAAATAATTCTTTATTTTGTAATACTTTATTACTTTCTACTTTATAGTAATCTTCTCCAACTTCATAAACTGTATAGATATTATCATCTATATCTAAATAAGTACCTACTTTTATATCTTTATTTCCAAGTTCTACAATATAAGGATTTTCAAAACTTCCATCACCATTTAAATAAACTGTTGAATTTTTTAAAGTTACAACAACTTTAATTCCATAACTATTATTTGGACTACTATTAGCTAAATAACTTCCTGTTGTATGCCAAACATTTTTTTCTCCACTATTATATAACCAAATATATTCATTACCTGAATTCATATAAGTTTTATCATTATTTAAGCTATTCAAATAATCATTAATTCCAAGTAATCTAATATAATTATCACTATTTGTTTCATTACAACTTATTTCAGATAATTCATGAATTATATCAGTACAATATGATGTTTTAACTAGTTTTTCTTGATCTAAGATAGGTAAAATCTTACTTTCTATATAACTTTTTATATTTGATTTATCATAAGTTGTAATTGTTTCATTCCAAGGTATACGATTAATATATTCATCAAGAACTAAATCAATTGATTTATCAACATTAATACGAATTATTCTAAATAATAATTGATCAAGTAAAAGATAATTATTGACATTTTTTCCTTTATAAACATAATTACCATTTATTTCATATAATCCATCATTTTCTTCTTCTATCTTTTCACTTTCAATTATTTTAGATGATAAATTTAATAAAACTTCTCCTGTTTCTGTTTTAGGATTATATATTTTATAATACTTAATTAATCTATTTCCATAATATATAAAACAACCTAGAATAAAAACCAAACTCACTAGACAAAATAAAGTTTGTATTTTAGGTAAAAATATTTTTTTTCTACGTCTTCTTTTCTTTACCATAACTTACTCCTTTTATTCCAATAATTAGATTATACAAAAATATTTAATTTAATTCAATATTTTTAAGAGTTAAATCAATAAATATGTCATATTTTGTCAAATTTTAAAAAAAACAGATATTGCTATCTGTATTTAAATATCTTAAATTACTTCAAGTGTGAGTTAAGTAATTTAATCTATTTACTTATCATGGACTCAAACTTAGTATACTATAAATATTCATTTTTATCAATCAAACAAATGATCTTTTTATATTTTGACATTTTTCTTGACAATTTTTCTTTATTTAAATTGTTATTTCTAATCAATTAATACTATCTTGTAAACCAATTACATTATCAAGAGGAATACTTATTAAAACACCTCTTGCATTAGTTTTAATTCCACATTCTTCAGTAATTTTTTCCATAACATCCTTTTTAATATCACTTTTAACAATATTTAAAACCATTTCTTTTTCAGGTTCTAAGGAAAAATCCATAAAAATAGTTCCATGACTGCCAACACTTCTTCCTTTAATAACCGTACCACCCATACACCCTTTAGAATGAGCTGATTTCATTACTAAATCACTATAACCATCACTTACAATTGTAATAATTAATTCATAATCACCTTTTCTTGGCATATTCAACTTTTCCTTTCCTAAATTATCTTTTATAAATTTACTAGAACTTGATAAACTTATAGTAAAAGCAATTCCTTTTCCATTGTTTTCTAATTTACACCAATTTTTTAAATCTTTCAAAATACTTTCTTCTAAACTTTCATCTATAAGAAGATAATAAATTTGTCTTTTTACTTTATTAAGTCCTAAATATTCTAAAATATTGCTACTTGCTGTTCCATCTCCCTTGGACATTACTTTATATCCTAAGTTATACTTTTGAAATAATAATTTCAATATTTTTTCATTATTATAAATAATAACCAATAATTTAATCATAATCTACTATCCTATCATCTAAACTTTCAAAATCATGTAATACCACTTCTTTTTCATAAATAAATCCTGCAATTTCTAAAAATATAACTGGAACAATTCCTATAAATGCAAGATAACCAATTGTATTTATACTACTATTTAATCCAAGTAAAAATGGAATAAAAAATGTCGAAGAAATTGTCCCAATAACTGCTCCAAGTGAATCAAACGCTATTCCTAAAAAATTATTTGGAGTTAAAAATGCAAGTATTAAAGCCAAAAAGAAACTAGGTATTAGAAACATCATAATATCTAAATTATATATAGAAATAAAAACTGATATAACTAATGCAATCGATGCTCCAAGAGATAAAAATAATTCTAAAAATTTATTCTTAATTCCACCACTTGTAACATCTTCTACATAACTCATTAGGAAATTAAAAGATGGTTCTACTCTTATTATAAAAAATGAAAATAAAAATATAATTAATATTATAAAAAACTTAGAATAATCTTTAATAACACTTCCTATTAAAAAAGATATATCTGAATAAGTTCTTGCACCCATTAAAAATAAACTAATTCCAATAAAGACTAACAAAAAACCTAAACTGACTTCTTTTATATTTTTTTTATTTCGACTTATTTTAAATCTTATAAATATTAAATAAATAATAAAAATAAGTACTAAAGATAAAAAAATTACAAAAAGATTAAATAAAAAAGATATTTCTTTAAAACTATTTAAATCTAATTTAAAAAACATTCCGAAAATTAAAAATACAATCATAGGTCCAATAGAACAAAGACCAAGTATTCCAAAACTAGTATGATCTTTATTTTTTATTTTTGATCTTTTTGATAAACTCATTCCCATTGTAATTAAAAATGGTGCTGATACAAGTCCCATAGATAAAGCACTTCTTTCAAGAGCAAAAGGAATAATTTTAATATCTGTTATTAACATAAGTAAAAATACTAAAAGATAAGAAATAATTAAATAATACTTATAATTTGTTTTAGATAAAATTCTATAAATTGATAATAGAAAAAAAAGACTAATACTAAAAGCTAATAAAAATAATAAGAATATATTCGGAAGAGATACTTTTAATATTTCTGGTTCTAATATAATAGTAAAAAAAGAAATAAGAAAGCATATTAGAAGCAAATAACTAATGTTTTTTTTCTTTAACAAAGTAAAACTAACTTTATCACTTATTTTAGGATAACTAAGATCATATCCAACTAAATAAAGAGATACTCCTATCATAATTAAAATAGAACTAAGTAAAAATTTAATTACTTCTTTTAAATCAATTGAAAAAATAATACTAAGAAAAATTACAAGGAAAGTAATTGGAATATATAAAAGTCCTATTTTTTTTAAAATTAAGATAAATTTATTCATAAATACTCCTATTTAAAGAATAATTTATATAAACTATTTTTCTTTTCAACAAGAGAATCATAATTACTTTTTAAATTAATACTTTTATAACAACTTTTTAAAATATCATTAATTGTACCACTTTCTATTAAATAATTTCTTTTTGTTAAAAAATCATCGATGTACAAAAATGGTAGTTCTTGAGAAAATATTACAGTAGACATGGTATCTTTTTCATTTCTCATAGTCTTAGTCATTCCATAAAACGAAGATACGATTAAAGTATATTTACTTCCATTTCTATTTTCATCAAGTAATTTTAAAGTATTATCAATAACCATCAATTTATCTTTTAATTCTTTTGTTGTATTACAGTCACCTAATTCATAGTTAATTATTATTAAATCTTTATTAAATTGATTTACAACTTGAACAATTCCAGCAGGATTATTTTCAATCTTTGTAATATCAACAAATGTTAAAGTATTAGTAGCTTCATTTTTAAGTCCGCAACAAAAATAATTAATAATACCTACTCTATCACTTTTACAAAGTATTAATCCAGAGGCATTTAATTTTTCTAAATTATGAACCATACTATTTTTGGCAACTTCTGTTTCATACATATGAGGAATATTTATATTACTTGTTACTGAAAACAATGAATAATATGAAAAATTATTTTTAGATTCTCCATAATTAATATTTGATAATGTATCTATAAAACTAGTTAAATTTATATTATCATAATTAAAAATTAAAAATGTATCATTAATTCCTAAACTAAAATTAGAATTTACTATAAATGGTTTAGTTTCTCTAGGAAGTGTTTTCATAGCATATAAAACATCAAACTTTTGAGTAAATGATTGCCATTTTTCTCCTACTTTAGAAATAAACATCTTAAAGAAAAAATTCATATCAACTTGCTTTGCACTATTAGAAATAGAATCAAGTCCTAAAATAAATCCTATTTCAGCATAATTAGATAAATCCATATTTATATGACTAAATACCTCAACTAAATATTTATAATCTTCTATATTATTACTTGAAATAATTAAATGCAAAAAAACATTTTTTTTTAAATTAGGATTAATAAATTTTAAAGTCTCTTTTAAATGATCAACTATTTTCAAACTAGGATCTACTAAACAAAACATATGTAAATTTCCATTTTTACTATCATAATCTTTTTTTAAATTTAATAAAGTTGAATTTTTAATTAAGTTTTTTGTCTCTATTTCCTTATCTAAAATACTATAACTATATAACTCATTTATATCCATAGAAACATTTCTATATGCATCATAATAATTACTTACACGAGAAATAACTGAATTATTAGAAAATAAATAATTCCGAGATAACTCTGAAAATGTAGGCATCAAAGTATCATCATAAATAGGATATGATTCCTTCTTTTCAACCCCAAAGCCATTTATTAACATCAATACTGTTTTCTTATTCATATTCTTCACCCTTTATTCTATAACTAGTTTATCATAAAATTCAAAAAAAAAATAGAGGTTTTCTATTTTTTTCATTTGAGTTTTATTTTTTTATTTTCTTTTTAATATATTTAATTTGATCTGGATCGTCAAAACAATTTTCATCAAGTATAACTTTTTCAATATCACCATTTGCTATATTTTTATCAATTATGTTTTTTATAGGAATAAAAGCACTTTGAATACCTCTAGCTCCTTGTTTTTTTTCAAGAGCTTTTTTAGCAAGCATTTTTTTAAACCCATCAGACATAGATACAACTATTCCATCACTTGCATAGCCTTTTTTTACTAAAGTTACAACTCCTCCATCTGGATTATCAATAATTTCATATAAAGTATCAAGATTAATATTATTTAGGGGAACTTTATTAGGAAATCTTCCTAAGAATTGTCTATCTAGTCCATATTCATGTAGATCATCGTCAGTCGGAGTTTCGAGTTTTTTTATTTTGGAAGATTCTTGTCCAAATCCTACTTTTCCAAGACCTTTCTGTTTTTTTATTCTCTCTCTTATAAATTCATCTAACCCATCAAATGCACCTGTTCCTATAACCCAAAGATTAGAAGTATCAAATTCTATGGATGCTCGACCTGGAATTTTACTTTGAATTACTCTTTTATCTCCTTCAATTAAAGTTAATAAATTGTATTGAACACCTGATGACATATCGTCAGAGTGATTTCCTTTTTCAACTTTAATCTTATCTATTTCATCAATATATAAAATTCCATTTTCTGCTTTTTCCAAATCACCTTTACTAACTTCAACTAAATCAACAAGCATTGAATCAACATCTTCTCCAACAAATCCAACTTTTGAATATCTTGTTGCTATTTCTCTTACAAATGGAATACTAAAAATATTTGCAAGAGCTCTTACAATTGCTGTTTTTCCTACTCCGGTTGGACCAAATAATAATATATTTTCTTTTAATTCGCGAAGTTCTTCTTTAGTATAATCACGGCGACGATTAAAAATATGATTAAAAAATGCATTTACAACATAAAAAATTGCATCATCTTGACCTTTAACACTCTTCTTTATCAAATTAACTGTATCCATGATTGTTAAATCATTTATTGTTCGTTTATTTAAGGAAACATTAAGTCCATCATTTACAACTTTTTTTTCTTTATTTGATTTTGGCCTAATAACTTCTAAATCATCTTCTTCATTTATTAATTCATCATATGCTTCATCATGAAATACATTAACGGTTCCAATTTTTAAATCAAATATATCATCTCCTCTAAAATTTATTTCTTTTAAAGATATATCTTTTGATTCTAATAGATATTTCAATGTTCTAATTATTCCCGAAAAACCTAAATTGAAATCCAATCCATAATCAACTAAAGTATTTATAAAATCATTACTAATATGAACTATTTTTCCTCTTTCTTCTAACATTTTTTTTATCTTATATAATGGTGATGTTTTTTTATTTTTTAAAATATTACATGCAAGATCTTCAGTCATTTCTTCCATAAATATTGCTTCATTGTTAAATAAGTCATCAATCATATTTAAAGAAAAACCTATTTCACTTAATCTTTTTCCATAAATTTTAGAATAATAAATATCATCATACTTAGCATCAGAAAAATCATATTGCATATCTAAAATACAAACATTTGTGATAAATGAATAATCAAATTTCATAATTTTATTATCTTGACTTTTTAAATAAACATCTTGACTTTTCATGATCATTTCAAGTTCTCCTACATATGATATAAGATCCCCTTCTTGATTAAATGTTCCAATTGATTCTATTCCATCAAAAATAACAATACCACGTTCAGCTAAATATTTATTTCCACCAGCAAGAATTAATAACTGTTTTACTATATCAGTAATATCTTGAAATTTATCTCCAGTTAATTTATAAACTAAAACTGGAATTGGTGATAACATATTAAGAATTGAATCAACAATACTAGATTTTCCTGATCCTATTCCACCTATCAACAAAATGTTATTTTTATATTTATAAATATCTTCATATGATAAATCTGATTCAAAATACATATGATTCTCATATATTTTTTTTAAGATCTTATCAATTGGTTTATCTTGACCTATTACTTTATCTTTTAAATCTTCTTTAACATAAGATACTAACTCTTCTATTTTATAATTTGGTATTAGTCTAAAATCATGATATTCATCATGAAAAGCAAGAGTTACATCATTATATTCATTAGGGTCTGATACTGAAACAATTTCATTACCTACTTCTTTATAAAAAATAAATTCATCCATTGAAATGTTTTCATATACGTCCTTATTAATTTCTAAATAAACCATTCTTGATCTTTTATTTAGAAGACTTGATATTTCTTGATCTAAGAAATTTCCTTCTACAACCTTAATTTTGTCATCAAATGTAAGTTCTCCTATTACTTTATCAATTACTTGATAATAAATAGTATCTTCATATAATATTTTTCGAAGTACTAAAGCATATTTCATAATAATCTCTCCTATAACTTATTATCATAAATTAAAAAAAAATAAAAAGAAAGATAATTGACACTTTCTTTATATTATTTTTCTTTTTTATAAAAAACAGCAGGCATGATCTTTAAATCATTGTATTTTATATTAATATTATCTAAAACTGTTTGTATTTTATCTTCTTTTAAAGAACTAGTTGTATCTTCAAATAAAGATACCTGACTACTTTTATAATCTACTAAATCACTTACTCTTACTCCTATATTACGAATTAATTGATCTTTAATTATAATATCAAAAAGTGCTAATACATTATCATATAATTCCATAGTATTATTTGTTTGATTTAACAGCTTTTTCTGATGTGAATATGATTTAAATTCTTTTGTTTTTAAAGTAATTGCAATAGTTTTAGCATACATTTTCTTTTTTCTTAACAAAGTTCCTATTTTACTTGTCATTTTTAAAAGTTTATTTTTTAAAAATATTTTATCATTAGTATCAAACTCTAATGTTTCAGAAAAACTAATTGATTTACTTTTACCATGTTTACTAATTACTTTACTATCATCGATTCCATTTGCATATTCATGCATAAAAGTAGCTTGATTTTTAAAATGTTTTCTTAAAAAAGAGATATCACATTGAGCAAGATCTCCTATTGTATTAATATTTAAACTTCTAAGTATTTTACTAGTACTTTTTCCAATAAATAATAAATCTTCTATAGGAAGAGGCCACATTTTAGTTTTTATTTCATTAAAAAATAAAGTATGAACTTTATCTGGTTTTTCAAAATCACCTGCCATTTTAGCACATAGTTTATTATTTCCTATTCCAATATTAACAGTAAATCCAAATTTTTCTTTAATTTCATTTTTCATTTTATAAGCCAGTTCTAAAATATCATCATATAAAAAGGTTGTATTTGATAAATCTAAAAAGCATTCATCAATTGAAAATCTTTCAACATCAGGAGTAAATGTTAAAAAATATTCATAAAGATTTTTTGATTGTTCTTGATAAAATTCAAAGTTTGGAGGAAATACTTCTAAGTTTTTACATTTAAGTCTTGCACTATGTAAAGTTTCAGCTGTTTTAACTCCATATTTTTTTGCAACAGGGCTTTTAGCTAAAACTATTCCATGACGTTTATCCTCATCTCCTCCTATACAACTAGGAATTAATCTAATATCTTGTTTATACCCTTGATTTAGTAAATAAATAGCACTCCAAGATAGGAATGCATTATTTACATCTACATGAAATATAATTCTCATATTATCCCTTCTTTATTGATATTATAAAACTATCTATTCAAAAGGTAAATAGATAGGTTTAAAATTGTTGCAAATATTAGCCAAACAAAATAAGGTATATTTAAATAAGCTGCTTTTTTATCAATTCCAGAAAAGCAATAAATCATAAATCCAACCACAATATCTAACATAATAATAAATAAAAAGGCAAATAATCTAGCTTCTAAATTAAAGAAAATAATTGGCCACAAGAAATTTAAAAATAAATTTAATCCATATAATAGTAAACATGTACATTTATTAGAAGACATAGAATTATAAATTAAATAACTAGAATATCCCATTAAAATATAAAGAATACTCCAAACAATTGGAAATAAGATCTTTGGAGGTGCAAAGACTGGTTTTATTAAATTATTAGTATAGTTTTCTACACCACCTCTTGTAATTAATGAAATGATAAATCCTCCTATTAAAGGAATTAAAATAGCAATTATTAAATTCTTCGTCTCTTCTTTTAATTTCATTTTATCACCACTTAATAATATGCTAAAAAAAAAAATAATAGAAACAATTTTACATATTTCTATTATTTATTTAACTTTATTACTAAAAAAATCATAAATATTATCGATTATATCAGAGTAATTTAGATCTTTATAAAAAGACTTATAATCGTTTTTATAGTTTTGATATTTTTCTTTCATTAGTAAAGATATTTTAGAATAAAAACAAGCATCTCTACTTCCTTTTTCTTCAACTAAATAGTCTACTATATCAGAATCTGTATCTTTAAAAATAATATTAAATGGTAAATCTTTAAGTAAAATACTAGATACTATTTCTGCTACTTCCATTTCCTTTTCATGATAAATAAAAGTTGCTTTTAAATTGTACTTTTCTTTTAATTTCTTAACTTCATTTTCAATAAGTCCTATTTTTAAAGGATTAATTGAACCACAAAGAGATCTCAAACAAAGAAAAGAAACTAATTCATCTAAATTATCTTGATCATAAAAAGTATTGATGTAATATACTCCATCTAAATAATATATAGGTGGAAAAGATTCCTTATTTATTATTTTATAAAAACTTTTTATATCAAGATTATCAATAAATTCTTTTTTTTCTTTTGATAAAAACATAGAATAATTTTCTTTTATAATTGTAAACATTTCAAGTGATAAACTGCAGATCTCATCTAACATTATATTTTCCATATCCATCTACCTTTACACTACTAAATTTATTATAAAAGAATTCTTATAAAAAAGAAATAGATTGGACAGAAAAATGTCAAATTACTAAATCCATATCTAATTATTTATTAATTTTATCTTTTAAAAACTTTTTCATTTTAAATTTCTTAATATATTTTACTATTTTTTTCATCTAACTCTTCTTTTCTTAAATAATAATTATAGATAATTTCATTATAATAAATTTGATCTAATTTATTTCTATTTCTAATTAATTCAATTAGCATTCTTTCTTTATTATATAATATTTTATTACTTCTCTTACTTTTTTAAAAAAATTACCCCTAAGTGAAATAAACTATTAATTTGATAATACTGATTAATATTTTCATCTTTCATTCGAAGAGCAGTTCTTGTAGTTGCTAAATGATACTTATTAGGCTTTTTATTAGTTAATCCATGATAATAAAAAGACCTTTCCATTGTAAATACTACTTTAGGATATTTCTAACAACATATGAAAAATTAGAAAACTCTTTACTACTTGTATAAATACCCCTTTCTAGTTTTAATAAATTACTTTCTTTGAGAGCTTTTTTTACTCTAAAATTACTCTTATATTTTTCTAAAGCTTTTTGGTAAATATAAATCATATTTATCTCCTTTATCAAGCATTTTGTCCCATTTTTATAGTATAAGTATAATATATTTTTAAGTATTATTCAACCAAATTAATTTATTTACTAATTTTTTCATATTTTCTAATTTTATCTATTTTGCTATCTGCAAGACTTGCTATTCTTAACATACACCACAAAATAAAAAGAAAGATAATAATTATAATTAAAAGCAAATTACATCACCTTTTTTTAATTATATGAAAAATAATATGAATTTATGTCGAATAATGTCGAATTAGAAAAAAAAGAATATTTTTTTGTAAAAACTATTCTTTCATTTTATTTTTATTTTTTATTTTAGAATATATAATTGAAAATACTAATCCTATTCCACTTCCAAAAATATCAATCAAACAGTCATATAAATTACCAGTTCTACCACTTATAAATGTTTGATGATATTCATCTAACAAAGCATATAAAAGACATATCAAAAGTGTTAATAAATAAACTTTTTTTTTCTTAAATGAACTTTTTTTTAAAGCCATTAAAAGAAGAAGTGCAAGTACAAAATAAACACTAAAATGCATTATTTTCCTAAGAGGAAAATTTAATTCTTCTACTATTAGTTTTATTTTTTTATTACTAGGATGTTTATTAGTAAGACCTAAGTCATTTGTTTTATTAAGTGTTACTTCTATTGTCTTATTAATCATATTTTCACTTTTTAAATTAGATTCATAACTTGACATATTAGAAAGTAAAAATATCAAAATCATCCATAGAAAAACTGTCAACCAAGAAAAAATTTGCTTATAATTTTTTCTTAATTTGGAAAAAAACTTATCTCTAAGTTTTTTATACATATACACCTCTTTTAGATTCCTCTTTTTCAGAATAAAGAATCTCATCAAATAAAACTATCTTTCCAGTTGATAAAGTTTTTGGAATATCAATTAATCTTTGATTTCTGGATCCTCTAAATAAAATACTTAAATCTCTTTCTTCTAATATAAACTTTCCATCAACAAGTACATCTATAACACTTAAAAAGTCTTTATAAATCGGTTTAGTTTTTGACATATCCATTAATTCTTCAAATGTAAAACCGGTGTAAACCCAAATGTCAAGTCCTAAAGAGCGGGCATATTTAGCAATTTCAAAACAAGCGTATGGTTGAAACATAGGATCTCCTCCACTCATTGTTAAACCTTTATGATATTCTAGTTCTTTTATAGCTTCTTTTACCATTTCAACAGGAACTAGTCCCCCTCCATTAAAATCCCAAGTTCCAGGGTTTTGACAACCTTTACAGTGATGATGACATCCTTGAGTCCATAAAACAGCTCTTAAACCAGGACCATCTACAATACTATCAGTTTGTAAATCTGCAGCAAGTCTTATATACTTCTTGTTATTTTGTTCCATGACATACTCTATCTTTTACTTCTTCTTTTTTAGCATTGTTGAATCTATCAAGAGTTCCAACTAAATATCCTGTTATTCTTCTAATACGTTCAAATTTTACTCCGTCTCCAACAGTTTTAATTTTTTTGTTTTCTTTTTCCATTTTTATTCTCCTTTCTATCTACTATAACAGTCAAAGCAATTTACTTTTTCCATTTCAATTCCTTCGCCTTCTTTTCTTCCACATCTAGGACATACATCATTAATTACCCCTACATATCCACAAACTGGATCTCTATCAACAGGATGATTAATTGCTCCATATCCTATATCAGAATCATGCATAATTCTTACAACACTTTCAAATGCATCAACATTATTAACTGTATCACCATCAAGTTCTACATAAGAAATATGTCCAGCATTTGTAAACTTATGATATACTCCTTCAATTTCCATTTTATGTTTAACAGTTGTCTTATAATAAACAGGAACATGGAATGAGTTAGTATAATATTCTCTATCAGTAACTCCTTTTATTTTTCCATATATTGATTTATCAATTGCAACAAATCTTCCAGAAAGTCCTTCTGCAGGAGTTGCAAGACAAGTGAAGTTTAAATTATATTCTTTTGTATATTGATCACATCTTTCTCTCATATGTTTAATAATTTCTATTCCAAGTTTTTGAGCTTTATCTGATTCTCCATGATGTTCTCCAATAAGGGCTTTCAAAGTTTCAGCAAGGCCTATAAATCCTATTGATAAAGTTCCATGCTTAAGAACTGTTCTAAGTTTTGAATTAGGTTCTAATTTTTCACTATTGATCCATACATGAGATCCTAGTAAAAATTTAAAGTTTCTTTGAGACTTTGAACATTGACATTCAAATCTTTGTAATAGTTGACCTTTAACTAAATCCATTAAATCATCTAGTTCTTTATAGAATGCTTTCATATCTGCTTTATCACGTTCTCCTAAAGCTATTCCGTACTTAATTCCAAGTCTTGGAAGATTGATTGATGTGAAACTTAAATTTCCACGTCCTGGAGTTACCTCTGGTCCACAAACATTTGCTAAAACTCTTGTACGACATCCCATATATCCAACTTCTGTTTGATAATCTCCCTCTTTATAAAATGGTTTATTAAAACTAGAATCAATAAATGAGAAATTTGGAAATAATCTTTTGGCTGAAACACGACAAGCAAGTCTAAATAAATCATAACTTGGATCTTCTTTATTATAGTTAACTCCATCTTTTACTTTAAAAATGGAAATTGGAAATATTGGAGTTTCTCCATGACCAAGACCAGCATCAGTTGCAAGTAAATAATTTTTTATAACCATTCTTCCTTCAGGAGATGTATCTGTTCCAAAATTTACACTTGAAAATGGTACTTGTGCACCAGCTCTTGAATGCATTGTATTTAGATTATGAATAAATCCTTCCATTGCTTGATATGTTGCTCTATCTGTTTTATTCCAAGCATTACTTTTAGATTTTTCAAAGATCTCTTTTATACGAGAACTTTTAGATATAAAATCATTAAAAATTTCTAAATCAAATTCAATACTTTCAAGTTTATCAACTAATTCAATTACTTTATCAAATTTAATAAGTCCCATAAATCCTTCAAGTTCTAGTAACTCGGATAATTCTTGTTTAAACTCTTTTTTAAATGTTTTTAATACACCAGGTGCCATATAATAGTCAAATGCTGGAATACTTTGTCCACCATGTTGTTCATTTTGATTGGATTGAATTGCTATTGCTGCAAGGGAAGCATAAGACATGATAGAGTTCGGAGTTCTTAAAAAACCATGCCCTGTTGAAAAACCATTTTTAAACAATTTGTTTAAATCTATTTGAGTACAAGTTGTAGTTCCCATTGCCCAGAAATCTAAATCATGAATATGAATTTCTCCTTCATCATGAGCTCTTGCATATTTACTATCCATAAGATATGCTTTAGCAAATTCTTTTGATACAGTTGATCCAAAATGAAGCATTGTTCCCATTGGTCCATCACCATCAACGTTTGCATTTTCTCTTTTTGAATTTTCTTCTGCAGCACTTTTAAGTCCTAAAGATTCTATTGCTTTTACAAACTTATGTTGTTGTTTTCCAACAAATGCATCACGTGATGCTGTACGTCTTTCTCTATATCCTTTATATGACTCATATACTTCATCATATTTCATTTTTTTAAGTACATCTTCAATTACATCTTGAATATCTTCAACACCAATTGTCTTTCTATCTTGATATTTTTTTTCTATTTCAGATAATACTTTTTCTTTTACTTTATTAACATTTTTTTCATCATACTCATCGTATACACTATCAAATCCTTTTTTTACAGCTATTGCTACTTTAGTAGGATTAAAACTAACTCTTTGACCACTTCGTTTAACAACAACGATGTCATTTAAAATATTTTTTTCCATCATTTTACCTCTCTCTTATGTACTTCAATCATATTATATTTTATTTTTTTTGTAAATGTTTTTTGATGTTATTTTTTTAAAAATATTTTTCTTTACATTTTTAAAAATTATAAAAAAGTTACAAAAAAAACATTCTTTTCTTTTGATAATAATAACTATCAAATTTATAAATGTTTTTATTAGTTTACATTTTAATTTTTACCTTCTATTTTAAATTTGTCGTCAATATACTTATAATTTCATTTCTCATTTTTAACAATTTATTAACCTGCATGATCTTTTAATCTTTTAGGTTATTCTTCACTGATATCTAGATATACTTCTATATTATCCATGTTATCAAAGCTCTTTGTGCTGCTATTGATGGATCATATTTCATCAATTCTTTCATTACCTAATATTATATTATCATAGTTTATTAATTATATTTTTTTCAATACATTATTTTATTCATTTGAGATTAAGATGCTTTCTTTATTACTAGAAGTATTAATTCCAATTATATTTTTATCACCAATTAGTATCTCAAGCTCTTTTTTTGCAATATTATTGAGCTTAACTAATCTTTCACTTTGTTTTATATTATTTTCAATCATATTTGCATTTAAAACTTCTAAATTACTTAAAACAACTAATTGTAAAACATCAGCATAATCTCTAATATTCCCTTTTAAATGTGGATTATTTTTTCTCCATTCTTTAGCTGTTTGACCAAACAATGCAACATTTATTACATCAGCCTCATCTGCATATACAAGTTGCTTTTGTTTCTCTGTTAATTTTGGAATAATGTTTTCTTTAATACTATCTGTATGTATTCTATAATTTGTTTTAGTAAGCATTCTTCGTACTGACCATTCTATCTTTTCCTGATAACTTTCATTATATTTTAATCTTTTAAATTCTTTTATTAAATATATTTTAAATAAATTATCAATCCAGGAAGCAAATTCTAAGGCAATATCAGAATGGGCAAATGTTCCAATACTATATTTACCTTTACTATATGTCATTCCGATAGCATTTACTTCTGTACACCATCTGCTTGGTGTCATTGTAAAAGACCTTTTAGGTGCTTCACTTTTAATTAGGCTGAATTCCGCCGAATTAAAATTTTCATTACTTAATTTTTCCCATAAACCTAAAAATTCTATTGTATCATAATTGCTTAACCATTTTTTTATTACGTCTGATGGATCATTTGGATTTTTATATCTTGCTAAGTCAGTTAATGAAATATAATCCTCATCATTAATTCTCATTACTCTAATTTCATTTTCATTTACATTCAGAATAGTTGTAATTTTATCATTCATAATTTTAGTTCTCCTTCAAGTTATGTATAATAACATGATTATATATTATAATTTGTCGAATTTTGTCGAAAAAATATTTTTATGAAAAAAGTGACAAACTGTCACTTCTAAATTAATCTCTACTATATAGATCTCTTGTATACACTTTATTTTGTATTTTTTTAGTATTCTCATCTAATCTATTTACTAGAACTACATCACTTATACTTGAAAATTCATTAAAATCTTTAACAACTGGACATTCATTAAAGAAAGAATCTTTTAAAGTTGGTTCATAAATTACTACTTTTACATTGTTTTTCTTAAGTCTATCGATTATTCCTTGAATAGCACTGGCTCTAAAGTTATCACTATTAGTTTTCATAGTCAATCTATATATTCCAACTACTTTAGGATTCTTCTTTAAGATCATACTCGTAATATGATCTTTTCTTGTATCATTTGATTTAACAATTGCTTCAATTAAATTTTGTGGAACATCTTTATAATTTGCAAGTAATTGTTTTGTATCTTTAGGAAGACAATATCCTCCATATCCAAATGATGGGTTATTATAATGACTTCCAATTCTTGGATCTAAAGATACCCCTTCAATAATATCTTTAGTATTAAGACCTTTTAATTCTGCATAAGTATCAAGTTCATTAAAGAAAGATACTCGAAGTGCAAGATATGTATTTGCAAATAATTTAACAGCTTCTGCTTCTGTTGAATTCATATAACGAACTTCAATATCTTTTTTTAAAGCACCTTTCTTTAATAGTTCAGCAAATTCATGAGCCTTATCGCTATTTTCTCCAACAATAATACGAGATGGATATAAATTATCATATAAAGCTTGACCTTCTCTTAAAAATTCTGGAGAAAAGAAAATATTATTTAATTCATATTTTTCTTTTACATTTTTAATAAAGCCAACTGGTATAGTTGATTTAACTACCATAGTTGTATCTATTCCCATACTTTTTACTTTCTTAATGATATCTTCAACACTAGATGTATCAAAATAATTTTTTTCATCATCATAATTAGTTGGTGTTGAAATAATAATAAATTTTGCATCAGTAAACGCTTCTTTATAATCTAAAGTTGCTCTTAAATTTAAATCCTTCTCTTTAAAATATTTCTCAATATAAAGATCCTTTATAGGTGATATACGATTATTAATCATATCAACTTTTTCTTTTATTATATCAAGTGCTACTACTTCATTATCAACACTTAAAAGTGTTGCTAGGGATAATCCTACATATCCTGTTCCTGCTACTGCTATTTTCATACTACTCTCCAATCAATTAAAATTACTTGTATAGTATATAATATATATTAACATTTTTCAAGATCATATTTCAAAATGTATAATTAACAACAACTATATTTTAATTAGAAATTTTATCAACACATTCTAATGCCGCCATAATTACATCATCCATGTCATAATACTTATATTCAGCAAGACGTCCTCCAAATATAACATTTTCTTCTTTTTTAGAAAGTTCTTTATACCTTTCAGCTAACTTCTCATTTTTTTCATCATTTATGACATAATATGCTTCATTTTGTGATGTCCAATTTTCAGGATATTCATATGTTACAACTGTTTTGTCGCTTTTATTTGAAGTATCAAAATGTTTATGTTCTATTACTCTAGTATATTTAACCTCATCACCAGTATAATTAACTACTGCATTACCTTGAAAATTATCAATATCATATATTTTCATATCAAATCTTAATGATCTATACTCTAATTTACCTAATTTATAATCAAAATATTCATCAATCATACCGGTATAAATTATTTTATTTGCAATTTTATTATAATACTGTTTATTATCAAAATAATTTGTATTTAATTCTATATCAATTCCACTTAGCATATTTTCAACCATCTTTGTATATCCACCGATAGGAATTCCTTGATATTCATCATCAAAATAATTATTATCATACGTAAATCTCACAGGTAATCTTTTTATTATAAAAGCCGGTAATTCTTTACATGATTTATTCCATTGCTTTTCCGTATAACCCTTTATTAACTTTTCATATATTGTTTTGCCAACTAAAGAAATTGCTTGTTCTTCTAAATTATTAGGAATTTTAACAGACAGCTCACTTTTTTCTTTTTCAATACGCTTTTTAGCATCTTCTGGAGTTATAACATCTTTCCATAATTTTGAAAAAGTATTCATATTAAATGGCATATTATATATTTCATTCCCAATTCTTGCAATTGGTGAATTAGTAAATCTATTAAAATCACTAAAAGAATTAACGTATTCCCATACTTCTTTATTATTAGTATGAAAAATATGAGCTCCATATTTATGAACTTCTATTCCCTCTATATTTTCAGTATATACATTACCAGCTATATGATTTCTTTTATCAATAACTAGTACCTTTTTTCCATTCTGATGAAGCTTATTTGCCACTGTTGATCCAAACAAACCTGCTCCAACAATTAAATAATCATACTTTTTCACATTAAATTCTCCTTATTTTATTAATAAATTTATTTATAATTTCAAGTGTAAATTTGTCTTTTAATAATATTAGACAAACACCATATGTAACTATTCCTGTTATAACTTGAACTAATAATACTAAAACATCATTAATTGGCATATTTCTTAAAATAAAACAACAAAAAAACATTAATAAAGAAGCCAAAATATAATTCTTTGACAATTTGACTATATCTTTTAATTCAAAATCACATCGAACATAATAAATTTGAACCATTGATACAAGAAATTCTGCAATTAAAGTTCCAAATGATGCACCTATTGCACCATATTTAGGAATTAATAACATGTTAAAGATAAAATTAACAACAGCTCCAACTATAACTGAAATTGTATATTCTTTTTGTCTTTTAGTTGGCAGTAAATACTGAATACCTGTAACATTGCTTAATCCAATTAATAATAATATAGGACTAATTATATTCATTAATAATACAACTTTATCATATCCTTTACCAAAAAATAAAGGCACAAATCTAGTATTTACACTTATAATACCTAATATCATTGGAAATGATAAGAAAAACACAAGATTAAACGACTTAAGCATATATTGTTTTATTTTTTCTCTATTACCATTGGCATACGTATAAGCAATTCTTGGCATCATTACTGCTCCAAGTGATGTTATAATAGTTAAAAGCATTTTTATTATCTTTTGACTTTGCTCATAATATCCTACTTCTTTTTTATCCATAATAATTGCTCCAATCATTGTTTTATCTAATAAAGCATATACTTGAATTGCTATTTGGGGAATAAATAAGACAATTGTTGGCTTTAAATGCCGTAAAACATTTAAGTCTTTTAATTTTATTTTTACTAAATATTTTGGTAAATATAATAGTAATGAAAAATTACCTATTAATGTTGATAATACATAAATTATAAAGTATATTTTCAAATCATTTTTTGTTTTCACAAAAATAAAAATTAATATTAAACTTATTACCTTTACTATAAAATGTCTCATTACATTTTTTTTAAATTCTTCTATACCTTTAAAAAACCAACTTACATCTAAAAAATTAGCAAAAATTTCAAGTATTAATATTGTATAATAAATATGATATTGATTATTTCTAAAAACAAAAATAAAATAAAATAATAATAAAGAACATGATAAAGTTATTAATCTTAATAATATTATCTCCCAAAATATTTTACTATATTTTTCTTTATCATTTTGCACATATGCTATTTCTCTTTGTCCATATAAAGCAATTCCTAATGATCCAAAAGTAATAAAATAGGTTACTATTGAAATAGTATAGCTATAAATGCCAATATTTTCTGCCCCTAGTACTCTAGATATATATGGAGCAGTTACTAATGGTAATATTAATGTTAATACTTGATATAATAAATTATAAACATAATTTTTGGTAATACTTTTTTTCTGCATATAATAACATCCAATTCTATATTTTCTTTTTTTGTCTTAAATAATTAGACAATATATTTAATAAAAAATAATGTGAAATAATTAACAAATTAACAATTTTATCATTTTTAAATTCTTTATATATATATTCATCGCATTTACAAATTGATATAATTTCTTTAATTTCATTCTTTTTATTCTCTTTAAACAAAAGTAATATTTTAATATGCTCTTGTGCCATTTTTGCAATTCTTTTAGAAACAAAATATTTCTTTTCAATAGATAAATTCAACAAATTCTTTTTATAAAACTGTATATTATTTAATAATACTAATTTATGTTGGTCAATATTTTTCATCATACTATGTGGATTTATGCTCTGATTTTCTTGAGCAACTCTATACACATAAATACTTTTATTATAATAAAATACCGTTTTTGCAAATATTATTGGATATAAAACATATTCTGTATCAGTATAAAAACAGTTATCAATTTTAATAGAATTATCTTTAATAATCGATGTTTTAAAGATCAATGAATGCATTTGATATGGAATTTTTTCAAAATAATCATCAAAATTAAATTCTTCCATTTTTGGCAAATCAAAAGTAAATTTCTTTGTAACTTGTTTTTTTAAATCATTAAAAACATCATAATCGCATACAACTAAATCAGATTCAATCCTCTCTAAAACATCAACTAACTCATCAAGTTCTTTCGAATTTATCCAGTCATCTCCATCAACCATTCTAAAGTATTTTCCAGTTGCATTTTGTATACCTGAATTAACCGTTGAACCAGGTCCTTCATTCTTCTTTTTAATAACTTTAATAGTATTTGGATATTTTTCTTCAATTTTTTTTGCTAATTCAACTGTATTATCACTACTTCCATCATCAGTTACAATTACTTCAATTTTATCACGATTATTACAATCAACAAAAGATTGTAAATTACCTTCTATCATTTCTCCTAAATTATAAGCTGCAACACTTATCGTTAGTAATTTTTTCTCATTTTTCATATAACACCTCATAAACTAATTCATTTACATATATTATCATTATAATCTATTTTTTCTCTTTTCTCAAATACACTTAATGTAAAAAATATCAATGAAACAATAAATCTTTGATGAATATATAACCCATTATAAAATGCAACAAATAATAATAGTAATAATATTAAAACCTTACTTATAAACTTTACATTAACACTAAAACAAAATTTTATTAAGCAGTAAAGATATAACAATAATCCCAAAATACCAAAAGAAATTAAAATTTGAAAAAAATCATTATGTGACCATATATTCATATTATTATATTTTGCGTGGATAATATATGTAGTCTCTGCTCCACAACCAAATATTTTATTATAATTATTTTCAAGATTAAAATATGCTATATCCGTTTTTCTTAAATTTCCTCTACCATTATCAAAATTTTGTGAGGAAATAGTATTCTGCATTTTAGAATATATTGATGTTTTTTTTATTATAGACACCCCACCAAACAATACTATTCCAATAAACATTAACAAAATTGCCAAAAAAAACATTTTTTCTTTAAAAAATAAACCAGACGTAGATACTTTTATTTTATAATTTTTCAAAATCAAAAATTCAATTACAACTGCGAATAATGTTGGTACTCTTGCAGCGGACATTAAAGTCATTATAATAAATATAATTGATACTAAATATAAAAGATTTTTTTTCTTCTTACTATTTCTTACTAAAAAATATATGCACATCAATACTCCTGATGTCCTATAAGCAAATTGATGTGGATCCCCATAAATTCCTGATAAAGCTTTTACTCCCCACGATGCACTATATCCAGTTGAAAAACCTTTACCTAACAATAAAAAGAATAAGTTAATTAATAGATTTAAGATAATTCCTATATAAATTATCTTTTCATTTTTTATCAATGCTTCGTAAGCACTAATTTTAAAAGTAGATAATGAATACAAAGTTAAATTTAAAATAATTATAATCATATTAATGACATGATGAATATGTACACTAACATTTTGTGTAATACTGAATGAAATTCCTATTGAAATTAATAATGAAATTAATAATAAAATATTTTTTCTATCAAACTTTGCATTAAAAATTATTATCATTAATGGGAAAACAATAAAAATTAAAGTATTAAATGGAACAAAAAAATGAAAAAAAGACTCTAAAATTAAAACTATTGGAAATAATGAAAGTATTAAAAAATAAATATTTAATATTTTTTTATACATATTACTCTCCTTTTTCTATTAAACTATAATATTTGTTTATTTCATCTAAATTATCATAATCATGATTTTTCAAATATGAAGTAATACTATTATATAATTCTTTATTACTTAAAATTTTGTAAATATTACTGGCAATATTTTCAGCTCCAAAATCAGTAATAATACCCTCTTTTCCAACTTTAATTTGATCTTTTGCACTATTATAATTAGTAATTACAATTGGTCTTCCTAACATTTTAGCTTCATCTATAACCATTGACTTTCCTTCAAAAAAGGATGTTTGAACAATTAAATCGGCATTTAAAATATATGGATATGGATTAGACTTTGTACCTATAAATTTTGTATAACTCATAATATCAAGTTGTTGTTGCTTTTTTTCTAATTCTTCTAAAAGCTCACCATCACCAATAAAATACCATTCAATGTCTAATTTGTATTTTTCCTTTAATAATTTTGCAACATCAAGTGCAACATCAAATCCTTTTAATTTTATTAATCTTCCAATAGAAAGCAAGCAAATTTTATCTTTATTATATTCTTTAGGGTAAAATTGAGTAGATTTTTCTCTTATTTTTTTTGAAGATGTTATATTTTCTAATATACGTATTTTCTCTTTTTTAAGTGAAAAAACTTTTTCTAAAGAATTAGCACAAGTAGAAGAAATTGTAACAACATTATCAACTTTATTAAAATAATTATTAATGAAAGAAATTGTCTCATTAGAAAAGTTTAAAGATGAACAATCTGTATGAATCCATGCAATTTTTTTATCAGCACTTACTTTATCAACAAGATAATATAATGGTTCCCATTGAACAAAAGAAATAGCAACATCATATTTTATTTGCAAATTTGGAATTAATCTCTTATATCCCAAACTCCATCTTAATTGCTTCTTTCTTCTTTTATTTATACAAACTGCCATAAGTGAATATAAATATCTAAAAAATTTATATTTAACATTTTTAAATTTTTTTGCTCCAAATAAAATAGATACATATTCATCTGAAATAATATTTACTTCTCTTGGTAATTCATTTAAAAATATGCCTTCTTTTTTTAATAAAAACAAATCAACATCATATTTTGTAAAGTCAAACTCATTTAATAAATTAACTAAACTTTTTTCAGCACCACCATTATATAAATGATATATAATAAATAAAATTTTCTTTTTTTTCATTTTTGTCACCAACTTCTTAACTATAATCGCGATATATGTCTCAAAACGCTATCTGTTAAATCACCAAATAATGGTCCATTAATACATTGACTTTTATCTGTCATACCAATATCTTTTAAATTTATTTCTATTACAATAGGATTACCTGTCTCATCAACTGTTATATCCCAGCCGACAAGTCCAAATACAGAAATAAGTGGATGTAATTTTATAACCTCATTTTTAATTTTATCATAAAATGGCATTTGTTTATTTACAAATTTTTCTTTTATAATATTATCTTTTATTTCTTCATTGTTAATATTAACTATATAATCAGAAAATCTCCCATCATCTTTTACAACTATTTGAATTCCTCCACCACTCGCATTATCAACTCTCATACCTTCTTTTCCAACTCTTAAAACCATATAAAGTATATGTACATCTCCCTCATATAAAAACGATAATACTCTAACTGTATTAATTGAACTTTCATTAAATTTATTAAATTCTGGATGTTGTTTTACTACTCTTTGAATAACATAATCTTTTTCATTATATATAATATTTTTAATTAAATCAATATCATTTTTTTTAAAAAATAATATTCCTCTTCCACCACCACTTTCAACAGCTGGCTTATAGATTAATTCTCCATTTTCTTTTTTTAAAATATCCATTATTAAATTTTCATTGACTAAATTGTAATCATTATCCAATAATACTCCATTAATATTTCTAATCACCGTAAAAGGTAAAGAAGCTTTTTTTAATAATAAATCCAAATAGTTTTTATTAGAAGCAAACATGGTAAGCATACTATCATTAAAAAATGGCTCTATTTTTGAATGAAAAATTAACTTTGTTATATATCTTGAATCCTTTTTAGCTTTTTTATTATTATAAAATTGAAATTCTTTTAAACAAATATTTATATGATACCTTTTCCAATATTTTTTTATTTTTTTCTTATAATCTTTATCTAGTTTTTCATAATTAGAAAAATTTTTATATTGTTTATATAAATATACATATTTTATAATCATTGATGACTTTTTTTGATAATTTTTCTTTATTAATTTATCTAATTTATCTCTAAAACCTGTACCTTTCATATCTTACTGCCTTTCAATATTATTTATAATCTTGACTATATATTTTTTCTAATTGTAAAGTACTTGATTCAATTGAAAAACCATTTTTTTCAAGTAATAAACATGCTTCTTTGGATTTTTTTCTTCGTATATCATCATTATAAATCTCTATTTTAGAAATTGTCTTATACCACATTTCAGAATCTTGATTGATTGGTAAAAAACATACTAAATCAGATACCTTACATTCTTTTGTAATTTTATCAGAAATAATTGATGGAAGTCCAGATGCTTGCCATTCTATAACAACATTGGGTAATCCTTCAAAAAGTGATGGAAACAACATGAGATCCATTGCCTGTAAATATTCTGAAACATTATCCACATTTCCTAGAAAACTAACAACATGACTCAATCCTAAATCTTTTACTTTTTTCTTTATTTCAGGCATTTTAAAGCCATATCCCATTAAAAATAATCTGACATTTTTATTATGTTTATATATTTCATTAAATATATCTATTAAAAAAACATGATTTTTTTGTTTATTAAAGAATCCTACATGTCCTATAGCAATTTCTTGAGTTAAATTTAATTCTTTTCTTTTTTTAATTCTTTTAGAAACATTAAATTTAAAACTATCTAAATCCTTACCATTATGTATAACTATAAATTTTTTGTTAGGAAATAGCCACTCACCAGCCTCTTTTCCACAAGCAAGCGCTACATTATATGATCTATTAAAAGAAAATCTTAATATTTTGTCTAGCCATGGTCTATCACAAGTTGTATTACGACTATGTGCTATTCTAGTTTTTATTTTGCATTTTTTAGCAATTTGCAATTCAATTAACATTAAAGTTGAACTACCAAAAACATGAATAACATCATATTTATTATCGATCATTTTTTTCTTTAATAATTTACAATATAAAAATAATTTTTTCTTTCTATTTGGAAGAATAATAATTTTACTATTTTTTTTATATAAATCTATAATATCCTTATTATCATTTTCAAAAGCAACAACATGAATATCAAATTTATCTTTATTAATATTTTTTAAATATCCAAGTTGTGATAAACAAATGCCATTTTTTCTTAAACCAGTTGTTATAATCCATAATACCTTTATTTTTTTCATATAACCACCTATAAATTATCTCTTCTGATAATCCATTATTTTTTTATCTAATATTTTTCCTTTTTCAGTAATTTTACAATTAATCATAGTTTCATCATATGTTTCTTCTATTAATTGATCTATATACCTAGATGTTACTTTTGAAAGCTCTGAAGAAATAGTTTTATAAACAAGAGATGGAGTATGATCAACTGCATAATGAGCAATTCCATTTACATAATAAATTGGATTTTCAAATGTAGTCGGAATACTAGTTTCAATAGCTCCATTTCGATCACAGCTAATATCAATAATTAAAGCACCTTTTTTCATATTTTTTAAATTTTCTTTATAAATAATATGATCTTTTCTATTAACATCCCAAAGTACAGCATTAACTACTATATCAAATTCATTTAGTTCTTTTCTTAGTAATTCTTCCATTCTTCTATTATATACTTTTACTTTAGCACCAAGTTGTGTTAAAACTCTATATGCCCCACGTGATGTATTACCATTACCAATAATAGCAATATTAGCGTCATACGGCATTATTCCATGTAAAATAAGCGCGTGCATAACTGCAGCTTCTCCAGCAACTTCATTATTTCTCCAATATGAATGTCTTCCATTTTCAAACATATCTTCCCAAGCAAAAGCAGTTAGTTCATTATCAACTAACATATCTGCTATATCTTTATTTTGTACTGCATGAATCCAACCAAAAATAATTTTATTTTTTAATTCTTTTAAATATTTAGCATCTCCTATTTTAGGATCAACAATTATATCTTTTTTTAAAATATCATCTCGATTAACTACATTACAACCATGACTTAAATATTCTTTATCATCAATATTTAAATCCCTTCCATATCCTTCTTCAACATATACAAATTGTTTATTATTTACATTTACCAAATCACTTGGTATTAAGCATATTCTTTTTTCATTTTCTTTATCACTTTTTATAAATCCGACGGTTTTCATTTTTTTCTCCTTAATTCAATCATTTCACCAAGTTTCATTTGGGCATCATAGGTATAATTACTATCTATACAACCAGCTGGTGTAAACGTCAATTCACCAAATATAGTTTTGCCTTCATAATCATAAAAATCTACTCTAACAAATTTAAATGGTTTTGATAATATTCTAGCATATTTATACATTTCATCAATACATTTTGGTTTTTCTAAATTAAATGTCTTAGGTGCATTAATACCTGCAGGATTAATTCTCATTAGTTTCCAATCCTTATCCATAAAATAATACGTAGGCTTGCCAAGATTTCTACCAATGCAAACCATACAAAACTCTGGTTTACCATTAAAACAATATATTTTATAATCTTCTATAGCATTACCATCTTTTGACTTTAAAAATTTTTCACATATAATTTTTTTATTAATATTTTTATATTGCATCTCAGCGACAAACTTCCAATAATTAGTCTTTAACCATATATTTAATTGTTTTTTTGTTTTACTAAAATCAAGTTTTGTTTTATCACTACAGATTATATTAAAACCTGCAGCATGATTACATTTTAAGACAAAAGAATTTGGTAGGTTATCGAAATCAATATCATAAGCATTATCATAGACAGCAATTAAGTCATTTAGTATTTCATCACAACCACATTCCTTTACATACTCTCTAACAAGATATTTATCAGCACATTTAACAATTAAATCATTTTTTTCATACTCATTGTGTTTTAACCACATTAATTTTTCATTGAAATTTTGAGGATTGTTTAAATTTAATTTTTTCTTAATTTTTATACGATAATATATCTTACTTGTTAAAGTAGGAGAAAAAGTTGATATAACCGACATTATCTTTCTAAATATTTCTCTATTCATTAAAATCACCTACTTCTCAATAAATTCTTCTATACTTTCTATTATTTTATCTGTATTAGATATGTATTTCTCATATGTTTTATTTTTAACATTTTTATATGCTTTTTTTAAATCTTTAATTTCATAACAAGGTTCAATAAACTTTAATTCAGCAAATTCATTTATTAATTGTATCTGATGATCATCAACGTGCTCTTGATACTTTCTTAATCTTGGTATTGCAATTACTTTTTTTTCTAACTTAACAGCATTTACAATAATACCTGTCCCAGCATGAGTTATTATTATATCAGCCATATCAATACATTTTTTAAATTTATCTTGTGTTAAAAATCTTTCGTATTTATAGTTTTTTGGTTTATAATCACTTACACCTATTTGAGCAAACACCTCTTCTTTAATAATCTTATCTTCAATTAATTTATCTATTGCTTTTAATAAACGATTAAATTGAAATTTTTGTGAACCAACTGTAACAAATATCATAAATCATCACCTATACTATCTTCTTTAATAGAGGAATTTTTTTCATTATTTTATCACTGATATAAGATAATAATGTAATTGAAATAAACAATAATAATACTTTTAAGAATAAATAATTCCCATATATATTAAATTTTAACAACTTATAAATTATATTTATCCATAGCATATGAATTAAATATATTCCAAATGTACTATAGGAAAAATCAGAAACTATCTTTGTAATTTTTCTAGGTATTTTTTCAAAATTTATATTTAAAAATGTTTTAAATATGAAAAATGCTAAACACATTATTAAAATTGAATTATAATGTCCTAAAATGCCCAAACGTTTTATATCATAAGTATATGCGATATAACAAATTATAATTAATACAATAAAACATATAATCATTCCCAAAATAGATTTTTTTAAATTAATTTTTTTATTAAATTTAAAAGACTCATATCCCAGTATAACAAATGCCAAATGTTCAGATTTTAAGGGAATAGTAAATTTAATATTAATTTGAAGAAGAGTATCTAATAGCGGAATAATAAATGACGATACAATTAATAAATAAAACATATATTTTAGTTTTTTTTCATCTTTTTCTTTAACTATAATCAGTATTGGAATCATAAGCATAACACCAATTAAATCATGTAAATACCACATATGACCCCAACTATTCCCTTGAATCGTATTTAAAAATGCTTTAAATGGCATTGCTAATGTAAAATTTTTATTAAATATCTCTTCAAATATTGCAAAAATTACTCCAAAAATCAATAATGCTAGTAAATATTTTTTTATATATTTTTTTAAATTAATATCTTTCTTATTTAAAAATAATGCGCCTGTTATCATAAAAAAAATTGGAACACAAAAATGCAAACATTGTATAGTTATTTTTGTAAAATTTTCTTCAAATTCCGTATGGTTCGGGAAATCTGTCCTACCAGCAGCAAAAATATGAATTAATATAACAGATAAACAAGCGAACACTCTCAAATATTCTATATTTAAATTTCTTTTTTTTATTGCCATTAATAAATACCACCTTCATATATCGCATTTGGATAAAACTCTAACATAGATTGCCATTGTACATAGAACCGATCTGCAATATGATGTTTATATATTAAATTACCTGTCATCGTTGGACTATTAATTTTAGCAAATGATTCAATATAAATAACTTTTTTCTTAAAAAAATGTGCAATAAACATCATTGGAATTGCAGCAAGAACACCTGTTGAAATAATTATATCAGGTTTTTCTTTAATAAAAATAGAAAAAGATTTAAAGAGTATTACTAACATCTTTAAAACAAATAATTTTTCCTTTCTATTAACTTGAATTATAAAGTAATCTATTTTTTTATCGTCTTTATTATAATCAGTTTTTTCCGTTACAATAAATGTATTATATTTTTTATTTAATTTAGAAAGCATTTTTAACTGTTCAAAATGGCCACCTGATGACGATATTAAACATATTTTTTTAGTTTTCATTTACGAAACACCTCATCAAGTATTTTCTTTGTATCTTTTCCAAATACTGGCCCATTGTTTAATTGATGAAAATCAAGTTCACCATATCTTAAACTGAATTCTATTAGAACAATTTCTTCGTTAGAATTTAAAGTTAAATCCCAAGAAATTAATCTTGACATTGGAAGAAGTGGATGATTTTTTTTAACTAACTCTTTCATTTCTGAAAACTTTGGAACAGTAATTGTGTTAAATTTAACACCACTAGTTGGATGCACTTCAAATTTTTCACCATTTGATTTATATGCAATATTTTTTAAAGTACCATCATCATTAATTTCACAAGTAATACCACCACTACTTGCATTATCTACTTTAGAGTCACCAACTCCCATTCTAATAATTGAGGAATATATCTTAACATTTCCATCCTTATCTAGAAATGATAGTATTCTAATAGTATTCAACGATGAAGGATTAAGTTTTGATAGCTCCTTATTTTGTTTCACAATATCTTGAACAATAATGTCAACATCAATTTTGCTTACGCATTTTGTAAACTCTTTCACAATGTTTTTTGAATTACTAAAAAAACTGACTCCATGACCACCGGATGAATCATATGCTTCTTTGACTACAATTTCTTTAACTTGAGAAATTATTCTTTTAACATCATTAAAATCAATTATCTCCATTTTGCTATTAAACCAAATATTATTTACTCTACATACAATCATGGATGGTTGTTTAACATTGGGAAGTAATCTTTGATAATAGCATTTATTATCAATAATTGGAGCAATATTCCAATTATTATAGTACATATCTATATCGCAATAATAAACATCATCAGGCAAATAGTTTACATAAAACTCATCATTTTTTTCAGTGTAAAAATTGTGAAACTTATATGAGACTTTTTTATAAGGTTTATAAAACTCTTTTATAGCATTTTTCTGCTCGATTGATAAAACATCTTTTTTGGAATTCTTTTTCAAAAATTTTTGCAAATCTCTTTTTATATGAATTTTTGAATACATTTTATGTAAATCATTATATTTTTTCTTTAATTTTTTTGATAAATCCATAAATCACATCAACTACTTTCTATTTATTACTATAATACTCTTTATACCACTTAGCAAATTTTCTAAGTCCTTCTCGAAGACTAGTACTAGGTTTAAATCCATAATCTTGTTCTAGTTTTGTTGTATCTGCAAAAGTAACTGGCACATCACCTGGTTGCATAGGAACTAACTCTTTATGTGATTCAAAATCATAATCACTAGGAAGTACTCCAGCTCTTATTAATTCTTCTTCTAAAACAGTTACAAAATCAAGTAAATTCTCAGGATTTGAATTACCTATATTATATATATTATAAGGTGGAATTGGAAGTCCATCCTCACCTGCTTTTTTTTCTGGAGCACCTTTTATTACTCTAATAATTCCTTCTACAATATCATCAATATAAGTAAAATCTCTTTTACAGTTACCAAAGTTATAAATTTCTATTTTTTCACCATTAATTAATTTGTTAGTAAAGCCAAAATATGCCATATCAGGACGCCCTGCTGGTCCATATACAGTAAAAAATCTAAGACCAGTCGATGGTATATTATAAAGCTTTGAATAAGAATGTGCAAGTAATTCATTGCTTTTTTTTGTTGCTGCATAAAGACTTACTGGATTATCAACGTGGTCTTCTTCACTAAATGGAACCTTCTTATTTCCGCCATAAACAGATGAAGATGAGGCATAAACTAAATGTTCTACAGGATAATTTCTACATGCTTCAAGTATATTATAAAAACCTATAATATTTGATTCAATATAACTATCTGGATTTGTAATTGAATAACGAACTCCTGCTTGAGCTGCAAGATTTACTACTATATCAAATTTATATTTTTTAAATAAATTATCAATTAGTTCCTTATCTTGTAATTTTCCTTTTACAAAAATAAAGTTATCAAATTCTTTTAACTTTGATAATCTATATTCCTTTAAATTAACATCATAGTAATCATTCATATTATCAAGACCAATTACTTTAATGTTTTTATAATCATTTAATAGTTTTAAACATACGTTTGATCCAATAAAACCACTTGATCCTGTTACTAAAATATTTTTATTTTCTAAATTAATTTTTTTCATACTACTTGCCCTTCTCTATTACTCTGCACCATCTTTACAAAGAACTACTTTAAATGTTTTAAAAAATATTTTTAAATCTAATTTAAATCCTACATGATCTGAATAGTATTTTTCCATTTTTAGTCTTTCCTCGAACGTACCTCTACTTCTAAGATTTACTTGCCACCATCCAGTTAAACCAGGTTTAGTTTTCAAAATATCTTCAAAAAACTCTCCCATGTCAACACGCTCTCTTGGAAGATATGGTCTATTTCCAATTAAAGACATATCACCTTTAAAAATATTGATTAATTGAGGTAATTCATCAATACTTGTTCTTCTAATAAATCTACCAATTTTAGTTATTCTAGGATCATTTTTCAATTTCTTATTAATTTTGTATTCCTTGGCTAATTTTTTATTTTCTTTTAATAGTGTAAATAATACTTCATCAGCATTTGGAACCATACTTCTAAATTTATAAAATTTAAATTCATGACCATTTAATCCAATTCTTTTTTGAGTAAATATTATTTTATTAAAATCTCCAGTTAAAATATATGCTATTTTTATAAAAATTGTAATTGGAATTAAAAAGATAATTCCAATAAGTCCAATAATTATATCAAACATTCTTTTTACTATTTTATAAATTTTTCTTCTAATTTTTACACTTACAATTTCATGATTTAATTTTAATACTTCATCCATGGTGTACCTCCTAATTATCGATTAAATAGTTTAAATTTCTTTTCTTCTTTTAAAACTTCATATGGTTTTATTTCTTTATTGTGAATTACTTTATCAATATTTAAATCAGTTAATTCTAAAGACATTTTATGATCTTTAACTAAACTATCTAAAACTTGTATAACATCTTTTTCATAAGTAGTTTGACTACTTTTATGAATATCACTTCCTAAAAAATGAATCATATGTTGCTTTAACATATTTTCTAATTTAGTCTTAGCTTTTTTTCCATAATTACCATACAAAGATCCTATATTTCCTTGAAATAATACTCCAATAGATACCCATTTTCTAAAGTCTTCCTCTTTATAATCTTTATATCTTTCAGGATGAGGGATAATTGGAATATATCCCTTATCTAATAATTCTTCTAAAAAATCATCTAAGTATTTTATTCTTCCAACAAATGGAAGTTCTATAAGAAGATATCTACTATTATTTAAAGTCATAACTTCATTAACTGATAAATAATAAAACAAATCTTCATCAACAGTTATTTCATTTCCAAGATATAAATTAATTTTAATTTTTTGTTTTTTTACTTCTTCTTGTAGTTCTTTAAATCGCTCTAATTTTTTTAAATTAGAAGCAACAAATTTCTGACTCTTTCTATAATGAGGAGTTAATATAATATCTGTATAATGATTACTTATAGCATCTTTTAATATTTCAATACTTTCATCAATGCTTTCTGCTCCATCATCAATATCAAATAATATATGACTATGAATATCTTTCACTTTTTATTCATCTCCATAGTAATGACCATAATAATAGTATTTACTTTTATGAATTTCATTACTTTCATTTAAAATAATTCCAGCTATTTTAACTCCAACTTTTTCAAGTTCATTTTTTGCTTTTTCCAAAACATCCATACTTGTTTTTTCACAATTAGCAACAAGTATAGAAGAATCAGCTTTTTTAGCAAGAACCAAAGCATCATTAAGTCCAACTATTGGAGGACAATCTAAAATAATAAAATGATATGATTTTTTTAGTTCAGAAAGAAGTGCTTCAAACCTACCACTTGCAAGAAGTTCAGATGGATTTGGTGGATATGATCCAGATATAATAACAGATAATTTATCAACTTCTGTCTTATAAATATAATTATGATATTCTTCTTTCCATTTTTTATTAATTAATAAGTCTGATAAACCTTTTTCTTCCGGTGGTATATTAAATATTTTCTTTAATCTTCCTTTTCGAAGATCGCAATCAATTAATAAAACTTTTTCATCTGCTTGAGCAAATGCAGCTGCAAGATTTGATGAAACAAAACTTTTTCCTTCTCCTGGAATAGATGATGTTAACATAATGATTTTCATATCATCATTGACATTAGAAAACATTAAATTTGTTCTAACTTTTTTTATTTCCTCTCCAAATGACGAATTTGGTTTTTCAACAATAACTAATTCTTTCATTATTTACCTCTCTTTCCTACATGGGGAATAGTTCCAATTACAGCAATACCAAGTTTCTTTTCAACTTCGTCACTTGATTTAATACTGTTATCAAAGTAATAAAGAATAAATAATAACATAACAGACATAGCAACTCCTGCAACAAAGCAAATTCCAGCAGTTTTTACTACTTTAATATTATATGGAGTTGATTGTACTTCTGCTTTATCTAAAATTGTAATATTTTCCAAGTGATAAACTTCACTTACTTCATCTCGAAATACATTTGCAAGTGTATTTGCAATTTGAGCAGCTTTTTCCGGTTCTTTATCTGATACACTTATTTTAATAATTTCAGTATCATTTACATTAGAAACACTTATATGACTATAAAGATCTGAATAACTATATTTCAAATTCAAATCCTCAATTACTTGTTTAACTACTTTCTTACTTTTAGCAATTTGAGTATAAGTAGAAACTAATTTTTGATTTAATAAAACATCACTTTGCGTAATTGCTGAATTTGAATTTTCCAAATTCCTATTTACTAAAATTAAAGTTGTATCCCCCCTATATAAAGGAGTTTTAATAAACATTGTATAAACAATTCCTGTTAATAAACATAAAACTGTCATAGCAACAATAATTGAAATTCTTCTTATAAAATATACAAACAATTCCTTTAAATCTACTTCTTCCATAAAAAACTTTTTTTACCCTTTCTATTTATATTCTTATTAAATAAATGATTTTTTGTATTTAATTAGAACACTCTTATTCATAATATCATAAAAAATATGATTTGAAAAGTAATTTATCTAAATTTTATAATTACCAAAATTTACTTTACATTTTTTTAATTTACAAAAAAGAATTCCTTTTTTCAGGAATTCTTTACATTTATTATTTTAAAATTCTTTATCAATTTCATGAAATGCAACAACTAAATATTTCTTTTTATATTTTTGATAATCTTTATGTGTACTACAAGTTTGAAGAACTAAAATATCATCCGTTTCTTTCACATCTGATGCAATATCAACCATAGATTTTTCTTTTAAATACTTTACATGTTCTTTATATTCGTCTTCTGTAAAGTTTACATTCATATATCTATAATCACTTGTTGCAACATACCAAGAAAATATTTCATATTTTCGAACTTTTTCTTTAGTTTTAATTAAAACATATTTATGATTATTTAAATAATCTATATCATAATAATTTTCAAGTATTTTAAATGGCATATCATAGATACTTGAATTATGTCCAAATATTAATAATTTATGACTAATATTTATGTTTACTCTATAATCTAAAAAAATAGATCCCATAATACTATATTCTTTATTAGGTAAATGTTTTAAATAAAAACTATTATCATTTCCTTGAACTACTGGAACTTTATAATCAGTTCCAACTATTTCTAAAGTTCCAACAATATCTGGATTATTATATTCTTCCTGTAAACTTGTTATATTTTCTTGATAGTTATATTTTTGATTATCATTAGGATCTATAACATCGTCTACTAAAATAAATTCTTTAAATTCTTTTTCTTTATTATGCTTATAAATAATTAAACCTATAGAACTTATTATTAATAGAAAAACTACTATAAGAATTATTTTCTTTTGTTTTTTCATGATTCCCCCTAATTATCTTTTTTTTCAAATAAGAAGGATTATAATCCTTCTTATTTTACTTCTTCATGTTTAAAATATGTACCTAGAATAAATAATACTCCTGATATAATTACATATAATACATTATTAAATTCTATTTCAAAGCCTGTTTGTGGTGGTAATTCTTCATTTCCATCTCCAACATTCCAAATAATAGTATTTACAATATTATATTCATCATATGTAGTTTCATATCCTTCTACTGTTTCTTCTTTTAGAGTATATGTAATTTCTTCCCCATTTGAGTATTTATCTAAATTATCAATTACATATTTCCAATCACTTTCACTTGATACAACAATTGTTTTATACAATTCATCTTTTTTGTATAGATAAATTGTAATTTCATCTGGTCTTGAATCAAATTTGTTATCAAAATCTTCCCAGATTTTTTCTCCAACAATTTCAGTTTTCTCTTTTTCATGAGTATTTGTAATAATAGCATTTATTACTTTTGTTTCATTATCATCTATTATTTCAATATTTTCAGAAACTGTAGTTACATATCCTTTAACTTCATCTTCTTTAATAGAATATTCAATTTCTTTTCCATTATCATATCTTGGTAAATCTTCAAATGTGTATGTCCATTCATTATCAGCATTAATTTCTTGTGTCTTAATTTCTTTGCCATTTCCATACAGTCTTACCGTAATATTTTCTGGTCTTATTCCGTCATTATTATCATAGTCTTCCCAGTTTTTAGTAACTGTAAATGTAAGTGTTTCAGGAATATGATGATTAATAATTTCATAATCATTTATTTCTGTTACATATAAATCTACATCAACTTCTTCTACTGTATAAACTATTTCTTCTCCGATTTTTCCTTCTCTATATTTTTCAAGATCACTAAATTTATAAGTCCAATCAGAGTCTTCTGATATTTCTACTTTATCAATTTCTTCACCATCAGCTTTCAAAATAACAGAAATACTTTCAGGTCTTACTCCATCTTGGTTATTATTGTCATCCCAAGTTTTCGTTCCAGAAATATCAAACGTTTCTATTTCATGAATATTTGTAATATCATAATTTTTTACAACTGTTTTATATCCCTCAACTGCATTTTCTGTAATTGTATAAACAATTTGTACTCCATCTTTATATTCATCAAGTTCACCAAAATCATATGACCAATTATCATTTTCTGTAACTTGTTTTGTAATTGGATCAAGCACTTCTTCTCCTACACTTCTATTTAGTGTAACAACAATTGAGAATGGTCTTTTATTATCACGATTATTATCATCATCCCAAGTTTTAGTTCCATTTATTCGAATCTTACTTGGATTATGAGTATTAATAATTGTAAATCCATCGATCTTACTTTCATATCCATCAACTGCATCTTCTTTTACAGAATAATTAATTTCTTTTCCATTTTTATATTGAGGTAGATTTTCAAATGTATAAGTCCATCCTTTATCTTCTGATTCAGATAATTCTACAACTTGAATTTCTTCATCATTACCAAATAATCTAACTGTAACGCTTTCTGGTCTTATTCCATCTTGATCGTTATTATCAACCCATACTTTTTCTACTGTAAGATTTACAGTACTTGGTATATGAGTATTTGTTAAAGTTATCTTACCATCAACAATACTAGACATAGATACTTCATATGATGCTACTTCAACCTCAGAGATAGAATACTCTATTTCTACTCCGTTTTTATTTTTATCTAGATCACTAAATTTTGAAGTCCACTTATTTGATTCATCTAAGATAATTGTTTTTCCAGTTTTTTCTCCATTACTTAGTAACTCTACAGTAATACTTGCTGGACGTTTTCCATCTTGATTATCTGCATCACTCCATACTTTTGTTACTTCAAGTTCAGTTTTTTCAACTTTATGAGTATTTGTTAAAGTTATTTGTCCATCTAAAACCCCAGAAATTGAAGGAGTATAACCTGAAACTTCTTGTTCTTTAATAGAATAAGTTATTTCTTCTCCGTCTTTATTTTTGTCTAATCCTTCAAAAGTTGCATACCAGTTACCTTCTGCACTTAAAATAGCAAACTTATTTGTAGATTCTCCATTACTTAATAATTCTACTGTAATCTTATCTGGACGAACTCTATCTTGATCATCATTATCATTCCATACTTTTTGAACACTTACTTTTGTTAATTCTGGTTCATGTGTATTAGTTATTGTAATTACTCCAGGAATATTTGAAGATATATTTGTTTGATATCCTTCAACTTTATTTTCCGTTACACTATAAACAATATCTTTACCAGATTCTTTTTTATCTAAATCTGTATAAACATGTTTCCAGTTATTAGCTTCATTTAAAGTAATTTCTTTATCATATGGATTTCCATTTGCATATAATTGAATCTTAACCTCACTCGGTCTTATTCCATCTTGATTATTTTTATCATTCCATACCTTTTGAACAGTTATACTTGTTAATTCTTTTTCATGAGTATTAGTAATTATAATTGTACCTGTTTCTTCATCTTTAGTTATTTCTTTTGTATATCCATCTGGAACATTTACCTCATCTACTGTATAAACTATTTCTTGTCCTCCCTTATATTTAGGAATTTCTCTAAATACATGAGTCCAATCATTAGATGCATTTAATTCAATTTCATCACTTGCTGATTCATTGTTTGCAAATAATTTAACTTTAATGTTTCCAGGTCTTATTCCATCTTGATTATTATTGTCAACCCAATTTTTTGTAACAGTTACTTCTGTTTCTTCTGGTGTATGAGTGTTTGTAATATTATAGCCATCAATTTCTTTTGTATATCCTGAAACTTCTACTTCGTCTACTGTATAAACTATTTCTTGACCTTCTTTATATTTTTCTAAGTCAGGGAATGTATAACTCCATTTATCAGCTTCTGTTACTTCTTTTCTTGCTACTTCTGTTCCATCTGCTTTTAAAATAACTACGATACTTGCTGGGCGTTTTCCATCTTGGTTATCAGCATCACTCCATACTTTTGTTCCTGTGACACTTGTTAATTCTTTTTCATGAGTGTTTGTAATTGTATAACCATCTACTTTTGTTTCATAATCATCTACTGGATTCTCAGTTATAGTATAAACTATTTCTTGTCCTCCCTTATATTTATCTAAAGAACTAAATGTATAAGTCCAAGATCCATCATTTGAAGCTCTTACTTCTGCTTCTTGAACTTTTTCTCCATTAGCAAGTAAATTTACTGTAATACTTGCTGGACGTTTTCCATCTTGATTGTTATCATCATTCCATACTTTATTAACTGTAACTTCAGTCTTTTCTGGTGTATGAGTATTTGTAATAGTATAGCCATCAATTTCTTTAGTGTATCCTGAAACTTCTACTTCGTCTACTGTATAAACTATTTCTTGCCCTTCTTTATATTTTTCTAAGTCAGAGAAAGTGTAACTCCATTTATCAGCTTCTGTTACTTCTTTTCTTGCTACTTCTGTTCCATCTGCTTTTAAAATAACTACGATACTTGCTGGGCGTTTTCCATCTTGGTTATTAGCATCATTCCATACTTTTTGAACAGTTATACTTGTTAATTCTTTTTCATGAGTATTTGTAATTGTAATTGTACCTGTTTCTTCATCTTTAGTTATTTCCTTTGTATATCCCTCTGGAACATTTACTTCATCTACTGTATAAACTATTTCTTGTCCTCCCTTATATTTAGGAATTTCTCTAAATACATGAGTCCAATCATTAGATGCATTTAATTCAATTTCATCACTTGCTGATTCATTGTTTGCAAATAATTTAACTTTAATGTTTCCAGGTCTTTTTCCATCTTGATTGTTATTATCATTCCATACTTTATTAACTGTAACTTCAGTCTTTTCTGGAGTATGAGTATTTATAATATTATAGCCATCAATTTGTTTAGTGTATCCTGAAACTTCTACTTCGTCAACTGTATAAACTATTTCTTGACCTTCTTTATATTTTTCTAAGCCAGAGAAAGTGTAACTCCATTTATCAGCTTCTGTTACTTCTTTTCTTGCTACTTCTGTTCCATCTGCTTTTAAAATAACTACGATACTTGCTGGGCGTTTTCCATCTTGATTATCAGCATCACTCCATACTTTTGTTCCTGATACTTCTATTTTTTCTGGTGTATGAGTATTTGTAATAGTATAACCATCTTTTTGAGATCCAGTAATTTCATAAGAATAAGTTCCTGCTCCATCAGTTCCAGTTATTACATTAGTTGTTACCTCTTCTACTGTATATTTTATTTCTCTTCCATCATTATCATATACCTTAAGATCTTCAAAAGTTGCAGTCCATTGATTATTTCCATTTAATACAAATGTTGTTCCGGTAGATTCATTGTTTGCAAGTAAACTTACTGTTACACTTTCTGGTCTTTTACCATCTTGGTTATCATTATCACTCCATACCTTAGAAACATTTACATGAGTTAATACATATTCATTTTTATAAGTAATTGTATAATCTGTGTTATTGTATTCTATTGTTCCTGTAATATTAGAGCCTCTTACTGTTCCAGTTTCAGAATTTTCAGAATCTTTTTCAAAATAAGTTGTTCTTGTTCCAGAAACATTTCTAAATACATATCCATCTTCCATTTCAGAAGACTCAGTAATATTATAAGTTGAGCCAACAGGAAGATTTGTAAATCTTAAATTCCATCCAGCACGAAGTTTTATAGTTATTTCTGATCCACTTGTTGCATAATAGTATCCTGTTAAAGAACCATCGTCATTAAGTTCAGCTGTTGCTCCTGTTACATAAGCAATCTCGTCTGTATTAGTAACACTACCTTGTCCATCCCAAATAGAGAACCAAACATCTTTATTATCAGCACTATTAACTTTCATTGTATAAGTAAATAATGACTCTTCTTTAGCATCAGCTCCTGTAACTTCTTTAGTTACATTTAAATAACTTCTACGAACATTTTTAGCTGTTAAAGATGGAGTTGTTGCTTTATCTTCTTTGTAATAATTTTCTCCAATTTTATAATATGTATTAGTTCCATCATTATAGTAGCTACCTGTCATTCCGTCTGGAGCACTATTTAATTTTATAAGCATAGTTAATTTATTATTAATTAACATTGGATGAACTGTATCTGCCTCAAGTTCCCAGTTATAAGCAATATTATTACTTTCTGAGAATGCATAATCATGACCTGTAGTTTTAAGAGATACTTCTCCATTTTTTACAGTCATAATACCAATTGAAATAAATACATTATTTTTATATTCATTATCAGCATTTAATTTTACTTGATAACGCTCTTCTTTATCTCTATTTACTTTAAGTTCTATTCCTTCAGCTTTGCGACCATCTAGATAATTTTCCCATTTCTTAGCAACTGAAAGTAATTCTGATGTTGCTGTTGAAACTGGATCTGGATTATCGTATTCTGCTGTTTTCTTTCCATCTTCTGTTCTAGTATCATTATAAGACAAAGTTGCTTTCGTATTTGTTTTAAGTAAATAATTATTTCCACTTCGAACTAAATATGCTGTTACACTATCATCTAAATCATCATATTTTATAGTTCCGTTTTTTAAATCAGCTATCAAATCAAGAGTTACTTGACTTGGCCAAACATCAAATGTAATTGTATAAGTTACACCATCTAAAAGAATACCAAGGCTTGATAAATCCCATTTAACTTCGCCATTTACTAATTGTCCCTTTGGTGCTTCTTTATAAAAATCTGTTTCTTTATCCCATTCTATTTCAAGTTTATCTCCTGTAATACTTCCTGTATAAGTAGCTGTTTTTGTATTTTCTTCTTTATCTTTCCATGAAATAGTAATTGTATTTCCAGCTTGTGTTACTGTATATTTATCAAACGAATAACTTCCATCATTATTTGCAGTTACATTTGTTGATAAGTAATATTTATAAGATGTTTCATCTATATCTAGTATTCCACCATTCATACTTCCTGATGATGCAGTTACTGATTTAGTAGTTCCATCATTTATTGATATTTCTCCAAAACCTGCTGTTTCAATTTTTTCTAAAATTTCATTTAAAGCGCTTTGAAGTGCTGCTGTATTAGATGCTGAATAATAATTACTAAGAGATGTTCCTGATGCTGTTGTTAAATTTTGCATACGAGTTACATTTCCATATACTCCTATTGTATAAAACTCATATCCTTTATCAACAATTGCTTTTGCATCATCTGTTGATTGTTCATAGCATCTTGCAACAGTTGTTGAATTCTCATCATTTCCAGTACCATAAATACCATATTGTCTATTATAGTCATAATCATAATCTAAATCACTATAACCACCACTTGTATTTCTAAAAGTTGGATTTCCATCAGATACAAAGATAACATAAGTTTTATCCTTATCATTAAAATCTACATCTAAAACCTTTTGAAGTGCTGCTTCCCAGTTAGTTCCTCTGTTGTTATTACCTGCATTTCTACTACTAACAACATTAACCAAATCGTTAAAATTAGTTGTTGGTTCTTGGGCTATTTCAGCAATATTTGCAAAATCAACAAGTGCTATTTCAATAACATCAGGATTTTCTTCTGTATTCTTTGCTAATAAAGATTTTCCAAGATTTATGACTGCACTTTCAGCTGCTGCAAGCCTTGTAACATTATTGCTATATACATAACGTGCACCAGTATAACGCTCTCCATTTGTACTATCTGTTAAAGTATAATAGTAAGATGTATTCCACCCATAACCTTCTGAATGACGATATATTCTTACGTATTCTCCATTAACAAGACCATACATGTTATTGTCATTTCTATTTGATATAGCATATCCTGCAGTATTTGTATAACTATTCATACTACTTGATGTATCAAATACTACTATAACATTTGCTTTAGTTACTTTCTTTTCTGATTCTCCAGTTACATTTAACGATAATTTATATGTTCCATCCTCATTATCTGTTAATATTTTTTCATGAAGTGGTGAACCATCTGTATTCTTAGCAAATAAACCTGTCACTCCTTTCATTATTTTTTCAAAATGTGTGCTAGTATCATTTAATAAGGCAAAAGACATTATAAATACAAACATCAAACCAATTATTGATACTGCTTTCTTTTTAAATATTGTTTTTTTCATAAACTCCCCTCCTGAATATTACAATTACCAAAATTTGAAAATTAATTACAACAAATTATTAAAATTTGCGTAAAATCCACCTAATTAATTTTGATAGCTCTTTATTATAAACTATTTTTTTTTTATTGTCAACAAAATTTGACATTTTTTTTATTATCTTCATAGATAATATTTTTTATATAATAAAAAAAAGAAACTCTAAATTTTTCTAAAGTTTCTTTCTAAAACAAAACATCGTTATAATAAAACAATCTATTATTACTCCAAAGATAAATATTTTCTTTAATATATTTGATACATCATAAAAAATATTTCTAATAATACTTGAAATAGAATCATTCCAAAATGTAATATATTGAATATTAATTTGAGCAAATAACATATAATTTATAATTAATATCAATAAACTAGAAACCATTATTGGAATTACCAATGTCATTTTTTTAAATAATATTTTTATAATTAATGATAGTATTAAAACTAAAATTGTTAAAATTATTATAGCAAGTTTTACATATTCATTTATCTTATGAAATAAACTACTTACATTTGTTAATTCACTGGCAATCATAATTCTAGTACTGTATATCTTAACTACTTCATTACTAAATTGATCTAATGAACTCTTATCAGTTACTACTATATTATTTTTTTCTAAGTATGCTTCAATATTATTTTCTAATTTATTTTTAATTTTTTCTTTATTAATACTTACTTTTTTCCCATTATAAAAATCTTTAATAGTTCTATTTACTTCTTCTTTTAGATCATCAATTGTAAATAAGTCTTCTACAACATTATTAGGTAAATTAGATTGCATAATATAATTTTCAAATTCATTTTTAATATTTTTACTTAATTCTTCATAGTAATTATTTTCATCTAATTTCTTTAAAAGATAATTTGAATTTAAAACTGTTGTTTTAAAAACTATAAGAATAATTAATAAAAATACTAAAAGAGATAATAAAAATTCTAAGAAATAATAAAGTATTACTTTTAAACTATTCTTCATGAGATTCACCAACCAATTCCGCATAAACAACATATCTACGTGTCTTATGTCCAATTGTATTTACAGGATAACATGTATACATCATTAATATTTCTTTGTCAGTATAAAATGGAAAAGCATCATTATCTTTAGCTTTAATTACTTTCGTTTCTTTAAGCTTGTATGTATAAGTCCCATATGTTGTTTTAACTATAATGTTATCACCTATTTTAACATCAGGAAGATGATAAAAGAATCCTCTATTGTTATGAGCTGCAAATATTATAGAACCACCTTCACCAGGAAAAAAACTTCCCGAAAAATGTCCAACACCATATTTTAAAATATCTAAACTATCCCCTTGATATACAGGAAGTTTTAGATCAATACTGGGAATTTCTAAAGTTGCAAACTCTACTCCCCATAAAGGATAATCTTTTAATCTTTTAGTTACATTATCAAAGCTAACATCAGAATATACAATATCACTTTGTTCTATAGTAATCATATTAATAATATTTAAATACATATTAATTTGTTCAGAAAATAATAAATGAATAATTAAATAAATAATTGAAGTTAGAAAAAAAGAAATTACTAATTGCTCAGTAATTTCTTTCAAACTTTTCTTTAAGTTTTTATGCATTGGCTTTTCCTGACTTTTTAACAATATAGAAAGCACCTAAAATTGAAACAACACCAGCAACTATAAACATAACGTTATTTGAACCAGTTTGCTTAGTAATATCAGCATCTTTTATTTGAGTAAAAATTGTTTTACCATCAGATTCATAAATTGTTAATATACCATTATTAGTTAAAGTTGCTTTAACAGATGTTTTATTAGAAATCTCTGCAACAATTGAAACAATTTTTGCTTTATTTGCATCAGATAATTCAGTAAAGCTTTTTGCCTTATCTGCTTTTGCTAATTCATAAACTTCATCTATTTTATTAGAAATAAATGTTGCATCTGCATCACTTACTTCATATTTTTTCAAATATCTTTCAGCTTCGCTTACTTGATAACTTGAAGCTTTAACAACAGTTCCGCCTACCTCATATCCTTGTTTAAATTTTGCTAATAAATCATTTTCTGAAATTGCTTTAACATTAACGATTCCTAATAACATTACTAATAATAATGCTAAAATTCCTTTTTTCATAATATTTCCTCCATACAAACTAAATTTTACTATCTTTTAATTTAAAAATCAAGTAATTAGTAAAAAAAACGTAAAGTTCTATTTTTTTAAAGCATCTTTTTTACTTTTTTTATCGTCTAATTTTAAATTTTCTAGTTTTTTTATCATATCCTGCATAACATCAATTGTTTTATCACGTACATCAATAGCAGCATTTTTTAATACTGGAGTACCTTTATCAATTGCAAGATCTACTAAATCTTGACATTTTACTTTGATCATATCAGCTTTTTCTTTTGCAATTTTTAAAACTGTCTCCTTGTCAAGATCATTTAAATCATGTCTTATTTCTGTAATTTTTTCTTCAATCATGCTAGAAACATCACTTATTGATAATTCTTTAGCATCATCAACTAAGTCTAACATTTTTTCTTTTAATTCACGTCTTGTTTCTTTTCCTTTCTTAGGTGCAAATAAAATTCCTAAACTTGCCCCTATTGCTACTCCTAAAAATAAACTACCTACACTTCTTCTACTCATTTTAAAATTCCTCCTCTTCTATTTCTTTTTTATTTTTTCTTTTTGTAAACAATTTGGCAACAATACTAGCAATAGCATCTACCATTTTATCATTTACAAGTGATACCGAATTTGTTATTTTATCTACAACTTCAAAAGCATGATTTACAGTATTCATTTTCTTCTCTAGATCACTAAGCAAGATATCGACCTTTGAAATTGTAAAATTCAGTCTTACACATAATACTATTAATGTAGCAAGTAAAATTATACCTAAAACAGTTAATAAAATTAGTAAAAAATCCATTTTAATCCTCCCTATCATACATAGATTCAATTAAATCAAATAAATTATCTTCTAGTTTATCACTTTTATCTTTAACTTCTACTTTTCCATCATTTAAATCTTTTGATAAATCTTTATAATCTGTATTATAAGCAAGTCCTAAATCATTGAAATACTCATCTGCTTCCCCAATTGTTACTTTATCAAGCTTTGGTTTATTATCTTCTTTAGTATCATAAATCTTTTTTAAATTTCTTTTATTTTTTTCTCTTTTTTCATCATTATTTTCTAATTTTTGTTCAATCGATTCTTTATCTTGTTTTTCATCAACTGTATCTTCAAACAAATCATATTCCAAATCACCAAATGCTTTATTTCGAACACTATCAACATCTATTCTACTTGGTCTTGTTGATAAAATTATTTCTTTATTTTCTTTGACTTCTTCTTTTTTATAATTTTTATCTAAAATCCCATAAATTGGAGAAATAATTGGTGATGGTTTAAAAGACTTCGTAATTTGCTTTGGTTCTGAAGAATATATTGTATTACTAATATGATCATCAACTTTTTCTTTTTTTTCTTTTACAACTCTTGTTTCTTTAGTTTTATAAAGTTCTGGATCCGTTTTTTTAGTATTCATATATAAATTTGTATTTTCTTCTTTTTTTACTTTAGGTTTAGTATCTAAAATAAAATCTTCATCATCAAAAATTAATTCAGTATTAATTTTTGGTTTTATTTCAATTTTCTTTTCTTTTGGTTCTTCAACTACCACATTATGTTCTTCTTTTCTTATTTTAGGAATTTCAACTTTCTTAGCAATTACTTCTTTAGTTTTTTCTATTTTTTTAGGATTATCATCATTTTTTTCTTTTTTTGGAGGAAGTGCTTCTTCTATTTCATCTTCTTCGTCATCTTCTTCTTCGAAAAAAATGTTTTTTAGTTTATCCATAAATCCCATATTATCACCTTCCTAGTCTTCTGTTTCTATAATATCTTGATCTTGAGCAGTTTGGTTATTATTTTCATATCTATCATACTTCTCAACATACTTTAAAAAATTATCATCTTTTTTCTTTGATTTAAATATGCTAAATTCATCAGTTGTTGTAACTAATTCTCGATTACTTAGTTTATAACTAATAGCACTATCGTTAAACTTAATTGTAGATAGCATTCGACAAGTATCTAAAAAAGCATCTTGTAAATATTTTTTTTCTACATAAGTTTCGATCTTAGTATAATTATACATCATTTCTAAAAAGTACTTATCACCAATTTCAGTAATATCAATATAACCATAACTATTTTTGTAACTTAAATTTTTTGAATAAAATATATTATTATCTATATCATGATCAACAATTGTTTTATAATAATAAGATATAGTATCAACATATAAGTAATAAATATTTTTATTATTTTTAATTTCTAAATTATACTCTTTTTTCTCTTCTACTGTGCTTCCTCTTGGCAAATACAGTTTATATCCATCAAATGATGTATTATATAATGTAGTATCTTTATACAAAACAGTATCAATAATACTTTCAAAACTTTCTTCTTCTACTCTATGAATACTACATCCTGTAAGAAGAAATAATATTAGAGCGAGTCCTATATATTTTTTCATATTCCACCTACTCTTAATTCATTATATCAAATTTTTTTAAAAAGAAATAGCTTTTTCTTACTTTTTACACTTAGTTACACTAATTTTGTAAATAGGATTGTTAAGTTTTGTAAATTTTAATTCATATTCAGTCATAATGTTATCACTACTTTCTTCCTTATGAAGATCAAAAGTTATATCTTCAATATAATATCCATCATTATTAAATGTTTTTATGCTATAACAAAATAAATCTTTATTATCTGTTTTCATCTCAATATTATTTTTGTTTTTAAATATTTGATCATATTTTACTAAAAAATTAGGACTTGTAAGACGTCTTTTTGAATGTCTTTTTTTACTCCATGGATCTGAAAAATTCAAATAAATTTTATCTATTTCATGATCAAATACATCACATATTTCATTAGCATCTAATCTTATCATAACTAAATTAGGAATATTATCAGGAACTTTTTTTAAAGCAAGTGCTAAGATACTATCATATTTCTCAATTCCAATAAAATTAATATTTGTATATCTTAAAGCATTTTCAATAATAAACTTTCCTTTTCCCATTCCTATTTCTATATAAATTGGATTATCATTTTTAAAAACATCACACCATTTACCTTTATAATCTTTTATATTTTTAATAACATATTTAGAATTATCAATAATCTCTTTTTTATTTTTAACATTTCTCTGTCTCATAATTAACCTTCTTTATAAGAATATTATACACGAAAAACACAATTAAGAAAATATCATATAATAAAATAAAGGAGGTAGTATGAATAACCAAATGCCATTTATGGATCCAAATACATTTGGAAATAATCCAAATTTTTCTGGAGGGAATCCTAATCAAAACTTTTTATGGATTACTGTAGAAAGAATGAACAATAGACTCAATAGACTTGAAAGACAAGTTAGAATTTTAGAAAATAGAGTTAATCGATTAAGTAGCAACAATCCACAGTTTTTAAATAATGAATTTGATGATAATAATAACATGTATATGCTTTAGTAATAAATAATCATAGCTGAAAAACAATAAAGTTGATCTTCTCCACAAACAGAAAGTGCTACTTGATATTTTATATCAATAACATCTATATCATTTTCTTTTAAAAAAGTATTAACTGATTTTTCTAAATCACTTTCATGCTCTTCATCAAATAATTTTACTTTCATAATTATCACAAATTAATTATAACAAAAAATAAATAATTAATTTGTCAAAAAATAGAATTCTCTATTTTTTTAGAAAATTCTATTTTTTTATTTCAAGTCCTAATTCTTTAAGTTGATTATCATCAACTAAAGATGGGCAATCACACATAAGATCAGTTGCTGATGCAGTTTTAGGGAATGCAATAACATCTCTAATATTTTCAGTTTTGGCAATAATCATTGTTAATCTATCCAAACCAAGTGCAAATCCACCATGTGGAGGACATCCATACTTCAATGCTTCAACAAAGAAACCAAATTTATTTTTAATATCATCTTTAGTTAACTCTAAAGCTTCAAACATCTTTTCTTGAACAATTTGGTTATGAATACGAATTGATCCACCACCTGCTTCATATCCATTTATTACAATATCATAAGCTTTTGAATAGCAATGTTCTTTATCAGTTAATAATTTATCTACATCATCATCACGTGGCATTGTAAATGGATGATGACAAGAAACAAACCTATTTTCTTCTTCACTCCATTCAAAAGATGGAAAATCAGTAACCCATAATAACTTATAATCATCTGGATCAATTAAATTCAAATCTCTTGCTAATTTACATCTAAGCGCTCCTAAAGATGTTTTTACAACTTTATAGTTTCCACTTATAATTAAAACTAAATCATTATTTTCTATTTCTAGTTTTTTCTTAATATCATATACTTCATCTTCACTCATTACTTTAAAAATAGAACCTGTAACTTCTTCATTATACTTTAAATAAGCAAGCCCTTCTGCTTTATAAGTTTTTACATATTCTGTTAGTTTATCTAAATCTTTTCTAGAATACTTATCACTTGCATTTTTAACAACAATTGCATTAATAATTCCTTTATTTTCAATTACTTTTTTAAAAACTGTAAATTCTGTATTTTTAAAGCAATCTGTAATATCTTTTATTTCCATACCAAATCTTAAATCTGGTTTATCACTTCCAAATTTTTCAATAGCATCATCATATTTCATTCTCATAAGTGGAAGTTTAATATCAATTCCTTTTGTCTCTTTAAAAACACTTGCAACTAATTTTTCACCAAGATCCATGACATCATTTTCATCTACAAAAGACATTTCAACATCTACTTGTGTAAATTCAGGTTGCCTATCTGCCCTTAAATCTTCATCTCTAAAACACTTTGCTATTTGAAAATATCTTTCAAATCCTGATACCATAAGTAATTGTTTATAAATTTGAGGAGATTGAGGAAGTGCATAAAAATTTCCCTTATTTACACGACTTGGTACTAAATAATCTCTAGCTCCTTCTGGGGTTGATTTACAAAGAATTGGTGTTTCTACTTCAACGAAGTCTAAACTATTTAAAAACTTTCTAATTGCAAACGTAATATTATTTCGTATAATAAAATTATTTTTTAAACTTTCTCTTCTAAGATCTAAATATCTATATTTAAGTCTTGTATCTTCAAGAGCAGTAGTATCATCACTTATAACAAAAGGAATTTCTTTGGATGTATTAATTAATTCTAATGAATGAACATCAATTTCTATTTCCCCTGTTGCTAACTTAGTATTTTTATTTTCTCTTTCAACAATTGTTCCTACTATTTTAATAACATATTCACTTTTTAGGCTATTTGCTATTTCATAATACTCATTTTCAGGCTTTACAACAGCTTGAATAATTCCCATTCTATTTCTTAAATCAATAAAAACTAAACCTCCTAAATTTCTAACTTTAGAAACCCAACCATTTATTTCTATTTTTTCACCAACATTATCAATACTATAGTGCTTATACTTTTCCATCTTAAATCCTCCTTTACACTTTAAAAGCACATAAAAGAAATAAACATAAAGACGAATAAAATCCGCGGTGCCACTTTATTTCACATATGTGCTCTTTTTTTGATAACGGTTTTTGCCGATTTACATTAGATTAACTGTCACTTTTTTAATCCATAAATAAAATACAGCTAAATTATATCATAAGTTTTGTTTACATGCAACAAAATTTTAAAAAAGCCAAGAGATAAATTTCTTGACTTTATTTTATTAATTATTTAATAATTTTAGATACTGATCCAGCACCAACAGTTCTTCCACCTTCACGGATTGAGAACTTAGTTCCTTGTTCAATAGCAATTGGGTGAATTAACTCAACTGTAATTGTAACATTGTCTCCTGGCATTACCATTTCAGTTCCTTGAGGTAACTCAATTACACCAGTTACATCAGTAGTTCTGAAATAGAATTGTGGTCTGTAGTTTGCAAAGAATGGAGTATGACGTCCACCTTCTTCTTTAGAAAGAACATAAACTTCAGCTTCAAATTTAGTATGAGGTGTAACACTTCCTGGTTTAGCAAGAACTTGTCCACGTTCAACGTCTTCTCTTGCAATTCCACGAAGTAAAACTCCAGCATTATCTCCTGCTTCAGCAAAATCTAATTGTTTACGGAACATTTCAATTCCTGTAACAACTGTTTTTTGAGTAGGTTTAATACCAACGATTTCAACTTCATCATTTAATTTTAATTTTCCACGTTCAACACGTCCTGTAACAACAGTTCCACGACCAGTGATTGTGAATACATCTTCAATACTCATTAAGAATGGTTTATCATTATCTCTTACTGGAGTTGGAATCCATTCGTCAACAGCATCCATTAATTGGTTAATAGATTCAACATACTTAGGATCTCCTTCAAGAGCTTTAAGAGCAGAACCACGAATAATTGGAGTATTATCTCCATCAAATCCATATTCATTTAATAAATCACGGATTTCCATTTCAACTAATTCTAATAGTTCTTCATCGTCAACCATATCACATTTGTTCATGAATACTACCATTCTTGGTACACCAACTTGACGAGCAAGTAGGATATGTTCACGAGTTTGAGCCATAGGTCCATCAGTTGCAGCAATAACTAAGATTGCTCCGTCCATTTGAGCTGCACCTGTAATCATGTTTTTAACATAGTCAGCATGTCCTGGACAGTCTACGTGAGCATAATGACGTTTGTCAGTTTGATACTCAACGTGTGCAGTATTAATTGTAATACCACGTTCTCTTTCTTCTGGAGCTTTATCGATATTTGCATAATCTACAAATTCAGCCTCTCCCTTGTCAGCTAATACTTTTGTAATAGCAGCAGTTAATGTAGTTTTACCATGGTCAACATGTCCGATTGTACCAATGTTAACATGTGGTTTACTACGATCAAATTTTTCTTTTGCCATATTAAAAATTCCTCCTTTTTCAATTTACTATTATATTTTATCTAAGAACTTCCAAAAATACAACAGTTTTTTTTTATTTTTTTTAATTAAGCAATAAATTTTTATTAATTACCACTCTTTTTGATAATTTCTTGAGCAATATTTGTTGGTACTTCTTCATAATGATCAAATTGCATAATAAAGTTTCCACGTCCTTGGGTATTTGATCTTAAACCAGTTGCATACCCAAACATTTCTGAAAGTGGTACCATTGCACTTAGTTTAATAGCATTACCAACATTTTCTTGACCTAAAGGTCTTCCTCTTCTACTTGTAAGATCTCCCATAACATTACCAAAGTACTCATCTGGTACTACTACGTCAACTTTCATAATTGGTTCAAGTAAAACAGGTTTACATTTATTTTTAGCTTCCTTCAAAGCAAAACTTGCAGCAATTTTAAATGCCATTTCGTTAGAGTCTACTTCATGGTATGATCCATCAAACAAAGTTGCCTTTACATCGATCATTGGGTATCCTGCTAAAATACCAGATTGTAAAGCTTCTTGAAGCCCTTTGTCAACTACTGGAATATACTCACGAGGAACAACTCCACCAACTATTTCATCAACAAATTCATATCCTTTATCAGGATTTGGTTCAAACTTAATCCAAACATGTCCATATTGTCCACGTCCACCAGATTGTTTAATATATTTACCTTCACATTCACCAACTTGTTTAATAGTTTCACGATAAGCTACTTGTGGTTTACCAATGTTTGCATCAACTGAAAATTCTCTTTTCATACGATCAACTATAATATCTAAGTGAAGTTCTCCCATACCAGCAATAACAGTTTGACCTGTTTCTTGGTCAGTATGTACTTTGAAGGTTGGATCTTCTTCAGCTAATTTTTGAAGAGCAATACCCATTTTCTCTTGATCAGCTTTTGATTTTGGTTCAACAGCAAGTTCAATAACTGGTTCTGGGAATTCCATTTGTTCAAGAATAACTGGTTTCTTTTCATCACATAAAGTATCTCCTGTAGTTGTATTTTTAAGTCCTACTGCTGCTGCAATATCTCCAGTATATACATCAGTTATTTCAGTACGATTATTAGCATGCATTAATAATATACGTCCAATTCGCTCTTTTGTATCTTTTGTAGAATTTAATACATAAGAACCGCTTGAAAGATGACCAGAATATACACGGAAGAATGTTAAACGTCCAACAAATGGATCCGTCATTACTTTAAATGCTAAAGCACTAAATGGTTCATCATCACTTGGATGACGTACTGTTTCTTCTCCATTTAAAGTTGTTCCCTTAATTGATGGAATATCAAGTGGTGATGGTAAATAATCAATAACAGCATCAAGAAGTAATTTAATACCTTTATTTCCTAAAGCAGTTCCACACATAACTGGGAAAAATTTTGCTTCAAGTGTTCCCTTGCGAATTGCATTCTTGATCATTTCAATTGAAATTTCTCCACCATCAAGATAAGTCATCATCATTTCATCATCAAATTCAGCAACAGCTTCAATCAATTCCTCTCTTTTTTCTTTAGCAATTTCTACTAAATCACTTGGAATCTCAATTTCACGTGCATCTTCTTCAGGCTTACCATCATATTCATAAGCCTTCATCGTAACTAAATCAATTACTCCACGAAATTCTGCTTCAGCACCAATTGGCCATTCAATAGGTTTTGCATTTACTCCCAAACGACTATCTATAGTTTTTAAACTATAAACAAAGTCTGCCCCCATTTTATCCATTTTATTAGCAAATATCAATCTTGGAACCTTAAATTCACTAGCTTGTCTCCAAACTGTTTCTGTTTGAGGTTCAACGCCTGCTTGAGCATCAATTAAAGCAACTGCTCCATCAAGTACTCGAAGTGATCTACTAACCTCAACAGTAAAATCTACGTGTCCTGGTGTATCAATGATATTAAGACGATATTTTTTCCAATATGCTGTTGTTGCAGCACTTGTAATTGTAATACCACGTTCTTGTTCTTGAGCCATCCAGTCCATTTGAGATTCACCATCATGAGTTTCTCCAATTTTATGGATTTTCTTTGTATGGAATAATACACGTTCTGTACAAGTAGTTTTACCTGCATCAATATGTGCCATAATTCCAAAATTTCTTGTCATCAATAAAGATGTTTCACGAGCCATAATTTAATTCCTTTCTACCAACGATAGTGAGCAAATGCTTTATTAGCTTCTGCCATTCTATGCGTATCTTCTCTTTTTTTAACTGCTCCACCTGCACCATTTGAAGCATCAATAATTTCATTTGCAAGATTAAGTGCCATTGAGTTTCCTCCACGAAGTCTTGCATAATTAACTAACCAACGAAGACCAAGTGTTTGACTACGCTTAGCATTAACTTCAATTGGTACTTGATAGTTGGATCCACCAACTCTACGTGACTTAACTTCAAGTCCTGGTTTTATATTTTCAAGTGCTTTTTCAAAAACTGTCATAGGATCTTCACCAGTTTTTTCTTTAATCATATCAAATGCATCATATAAAATATGTTCTGCTTTTCCTTTTTTACCATCAAGCATAATACGATTAATTAGTTTAGTAACTACTTTTGAATTATATATTGGATCTGGTAAAACATCTCTAACTTCTGCACGTCTTTTACGCATTATAAATTCCTCCTTTCGTAATATAATTACTTATTATTTTTTCTTTTCTTTTTTAGCACCGTATTTACTACGTCCTTGTTTTCTATCTTTAACTCCAGCTGTATCTAGTGTTCCACGAATTATATGATAACGAACACCAATTAAATCTGGTACACGTCCACCACGAATTAATACAACACTATGTTCTTGTAAATTATGTCCTTCTCCAGGAATATAGCAAGTTACTTCCATTCCATTAGAAAGTCTTACACGAGCAAATTTACGAAGAGCTGAATTGGGTTTCTTTGGAGTCATTGTACCAACACGTACACAAACACCACGTTTTTGAGGAGCATTAATTTTAGTTTGTTTCTTTCTAATTGTATTTACTCCAACTAAAAGCACAGGTGCTTTAGGTTTTCTAACCTTCTTTCCACGTCCATGTCTTACTAACTGATTTATTGTAGGCATATTCTCTCCTTCCTGACACACATCCAGGTGTATCATATTTCTTAATAAAATTAAAGCTTCCTAAAATAAGCCCCAATTTCACAAACATGATTACTATACAATAAGTTAAATTTCTTGTCAATAAAAATTTATTCAAAAATTTAAAAAAATGACTTTTTTAACCCAATTTAATATATAAACAATGTTCATAATATTGATTTTTTAAAAGGAATATGATAATACATTATCGAGAAAAGGTGAAAAAATGAATAAAAATTATACAGAAAAAGAATTATATGAATTTTGTAAAGAAGAAAAATTTAATCAAGAAAGCATTATAAATTTTTGCCGAATAAATGGAATAGATCTTGGAAAACTAATAAAAAAAGTTTCTAACTATTCAAGGTATACAATTCATAATAATAAATTAACTCAAATAGAAGATGAAGAATTATTTTTTATAGAAGGAAAAGAAATAGCTTTGTTAATAAAAAAGTATAAAAAATTTATAGATGATAGAGCAATTGAAATAAGAGAAATATCTTTTAAAGGAATGAAAAAAAGAATTAAAGAAGCTCTATTACAGTATTTTATCGAAGTAAACTTTAATAAAAAAGAAATAGAAAAAAAATTTTTAAATTGGAATTTAGATTTTAATGAAAATGTAGAAATGATTGCAAGATATACTATTAATGAAAAAGATAATGAAATTTGGAATAAAGAGAAAATAACTCAATGTTTTTCATCTTTAACAAATAAAAAAATAGAAACAATAGATGAATTATTGCAAAATGTTTTAAAAACAGAAAACGAAAACGATTATATATCAATAATTGAAAATAGTATTCAAATTATCTCTATAAAACGAATTTATGCTTTTCTAAATAAATACTTACCAGAAGATAGAGAAAAAATTGAAATAAATTTAAAAGAAAAATTAAAAGTTTATGATAATAGAAAAAGTAAGCAACCAATAAATAAAAACGAAAAACAAAAAATGTATTTAGAAATAGCAAGAAAAGCTATTCGTAATTATATTGAACAAGATATCTTACCTAAACAAAATGAATTAAATTCTTATTTAAATATTATAAAAGAATACGATAAAGATCTTTTTAAAAGATATATAGAAAAAATCGAAATAGCAAAACAAAGAAATTATTATATACTTTATTCAGTAAGTATAAAAATTATAGATGGAATTAAAAATGGCATTACGGAAAACGATTTTACTCGACCTTTTGATCTATTAGATTATTATTCTATTACTAATCTTGATAAAAGAATAATTTTAAGATTTTTAAAAGATAAATTTCCTAATGATGTATCATATTTTTTAAACTTTATTAGAAAATATCCTAATACTTCAATAC
>CAMVCF010000002.1:0-79770 GCA_947165945.1 uncultured Clostridia bacterium
TGCATTATAAAGAGTCTAATACATTAACACTTGAAAATGCATTACCATCAAGTACTTATGATCCAAATAAATATTTTGAATTTACAGTAGATGGAAAAAATACTAATACAAAATATGATATCTATTATGATATTGTTCTAAATTATGGGGATAATCATGCAACACGTACAACAAGAATAAGAGATGAATTATTAAAATTTAGATTAGTAACCGTAACAAACAATGTAGAAACAGAAATATTCGACAGTCAAAGTTATTCAAGTATTAATAACAAAAGAATACATGCAGCAACAATACCAAAAAATACAACAAACGAGATAACACATACATATAGGTTATATGCATGGATATCAAACGACACTTTGATTGGAAATGTTTCAGGAGCAGATTATTCTTCAAGTGAATGGGATGATGTTTATGCAAGCGTAAAAGTAAGTGTAACCGGTGACTTTGCTGAGAAAGAAGTTGCAAGACCAATAAATCAAGTAATAAATACAACAACGAAAGACACAGGAATAAAATTCTATGAAATTTCAAGTTCAACAAATGGACAAGGATTATATATGATGGAATCAACTGAAAATGACACTTATCCAATCTATTACTATCGTGGAAATGTAGATAACAATAATGTCTATTTTGCTGAAAATTGTTGGAAAATTGTCCGAACAACGTCAACAGGAGGATTAAAATTAGTATATAATGGTGCAGCAACTATCGTGGATGGAGAGAAACAATGTTTAGAAACTACAGGAACTGGAACTCAATTATCAGTAGGAACGAAAGAATTTAATAGTAGTTATCAAAGCCCTGCGTATGTAGGATATAGTTTACCAGAAAGTAGTAAAAGATATTCACAGTCCACTCAATCTTTAAATTCGACAACCTATTACGGAAGTAGTGTTGATCAGGCGACGTATAAGTTAGTTGATCCAGTACTTGAGTTAAATGATACTCATCATTATAGTTATAATTCAGACGATCCCGATGCAACAGGAATATCAGGTGATACTGGAAATGTAAGATACTATTATTATAAAAGTTCTGCATCAGGAACAAGTGGAACAGGGTATTTTATAAAATTTGATAAGACAAAAAGTGTATCTACAATACTCGATGAGATGCTAACAGAAAGTAATTCTAAAAATAATCCATCAACAATACAAGGAGTAATAAATGATTGGTGGGGAACAGGAGGAGAAAATAGTCTTGAAGCAAAATACTCTGAATATTTAGAAGATACGGAATGGTGTAATGATAGAAGTATAGCAAGTTTAGGAGGATGGTCACCAACTGGAACTTTATATAGTAGTAGTTGGAAAGATTATTCAATTGTATTTAATGAAAGAGTAAGATATGACCAGGAGGCATTTGGAAGTGATGCAAACAATATAAGAAATACAAATACCCCAATATTAACATGTAGTCGTCCTGTTGATAGATTAACTGTTGCAAATGGGAATTTAACATATCCAATTGGTTTGTTAACATATGATGAAGTTGCACTTGCTGGTGCAAGCTGGTCAAATGGAAATAGTAACTTTTACTTATATACATACCAATTTTACTGGCTTTTGTCGCCTTCTAATTTCAGCGGCGTCTGTGCTAATGTGGGCGACGTGTACTCGAGCGGCGATTTGAATGGCTATCGCGTGTTCAATACTAACGGCGTTCGTCCGGCTCTTTCACTGAAATCTGGAACACAAATATTAAGAGGAGAAGGAACAAAAACAAAACCATATATCATAACAGAAGATTAATAAAAGATAAGGTGTTCCAAGACTTCTTCTAGGTATAAAGGCCAAAACCTATTTAAAAAATTTATAAATGCTAATATAAAAACTGATAAATATGTCATAGTTAATAGTGATAATTTATCAGTTTTTTTGATGTTCATATTTACAGTAGTTTATTTTTTCTTTTAGGTGTGTTATAATACATTGGAAATGGGGTATTAGTATGAAAGTTAAATATCATTTAGAGAAAATAGAAAAGAATAGTCAAGCAAGACTTGGTAAGATAGAAACTAATTATGGAGTGTATCAAACTCCTATGTTTATGCCGGTTGGAACACGTGCTAGTGTTAAAGGAGTTAGTCCTCGTGAACTTAAAGAAATAAATTCAGGTATTATTCTTGCTAATACTTATCATTTATGGCTTAGACCAGGAGAAGATATTGTAAATAAGGCTGGAGGTTTACATCGCTTTATGGGCTATGATGGACCTATTCTTACTGATAGTGGAGGATTTCAAGTTTTTTCTCTTGCTCGTCCAAAAGATATAACAGAAGATGGAGTAAAATTTAAAAGTCATATAGATGGTACACCTCTTTTATTAACACCTGAAAAATCTATTGAAATTCAAAATAAACTTGATAGTGATATTGCTATGTCATTTGATGAATGTATTCCATATCCTGCAAGTTATGAATATGCTAAAGAATCAGTTGAAAGAACCCTTCGTTGGGCAAAACGGGGAAAATGTGTTTTTAATAACGAAAAACAATCTTTATTTGGAATTGTTCAAGGGGGAGAATATGAAGATCTTAGAAAACATTGTACAGAAGAACTTGTAAAAATGGGCTTTGATGGTTATTCAATAGGTGGTACAAGTGTTGGAGAAGATAAAGAAACAATGTATAAAATGGTAGAATATTCTACTCGTTATTTACCAGATGATAAAGTTCGTTATTTAATGGGAGTAGGAGATCCTATTGACATTATTGAAGGAGTAATTAGAGGAGTAGATATTTTTGATTGTGTTCTTCCAACTCGTATTGCAAGACATGGAAATGCTTTTACAAAGTATGGCAAAATGAATTTAAAGAATGCTAAATATAAAAGTGATTTTACTCCAATTGAAGATACTTGTGATTGTTATGCTTGTAAAAATTTTACTAAAGCATATATTAGACATTTAGTAAGTGTTGATGAGATGTTAGGTGCAACTTTACTTTCAATTCATAATTTAAGATTTTTAATTAAATTAACAGAAGACTTAAGACAATGTATAAAGGATGATAATATTTTAGAATATCGAGATAATTTTATAAAAAACTATTATCATGGAGAAAATTATTTACATAAGAAAACAAAAGGACAAGGGGAATAATTGATAGACAAAATGTAAAATTAGTATTTACGTTTTCTTTTTTTTTGATATAATTATTCTGGGAAGATTAATTATGAAAAAATATTTACAAAGAATTGTTGATTCTGAGGTAGAAAACAAATTATCTTATATGGGAGCTGGGCTGTAAATGGTGTGGTAAATCAACTACTGCTAAGCAACATGCCAAGAGTTTAATTGAAATAAAATCGACCGCAATCACATTAACTTTAGATGATGCGTTAAGGTAGAAAAATTAAAAAAATAAATATTAAAAAAATAAATAAATATTTACAAACTAAGACAAAGTTGATATAAGTATGTGTGGTGAACCAGCATTTTTAATGGTTCTTACAGGAAGTAATTATTCTTATCGAAGAGATGATGGTGTTTATGTTGTATCTATTGGTAGTTTGAGAAATTAATTTAAAATACAAGGGGGATTTATATGGAAGTAATAAGTAATATAGATGATTATAAAGAAATTATAAAAAGAGAAATAAAAAGTGATAATTTAATAATATTTCCAACGGAAACAGTTTATGGAATAGGTGCTAATGCTTTAAAAAGTGAGGCAGTTAACAAAATATTTGAAGTGAAAACAAGGGCTCGTAATAATCCCTTAATAGTTCATTTAAAAAGTAAAGATGAAATAGAAAAGTATGCAATAATAGAAAATGAAATAGAAAAAAAATTAATTGATACTTTTATGCCTGGACCAATTACAGTTATATTAAAAAAGAAAGAATGTATTCCAGAGTGTGTTACAGCAGGACTTGAAACAGTTGGAATAAGAGTTCCAATTAATGAAATAGCTCATAAGTTTTTAACTTTAGTAGATGTTCCAATAGCTGCTCCAAGTGCCAATATTTCTACTCGTCCATCAGGAACTAGGGTTTCAGATATTAAAGAAGAATTTGATGATACTATAAATTATATAATTGATGGAGGAGAATCTCAAATAGGTCTTGAATCAACTGTTGTTAAAGTTATAGATAATGTACCAACAATACTTAGACCTGGTTTTGTAACTTTGGAAATGATCAAAGATGTAATAGGTATTTGTAATGTATCAGAACATGTTTTAAAAGAAGTTAATATTAATTCTCACGTAGAAAGTCCAGGAATGATGTATAAACATTATTCTCCTAAAACAAAATGTATATTAGTTTATAGTAAAGATATAAATACATTAAAAAGATTAGTTAAAGAAAATATAACAAATAAAACAGTTATTTTAGGAAGTAATAAATTAAAAGATATAGATTGTTTTAAATTTATTAATTATGGAGAAACTCTTAATGATATTTCTCATAATATATTTTCTCTTTTAAGACAAAGTGATACTTATAATGCTAATTTAATAATAATAGAAGGAGTAGAAAAAGTTGGACTTGGTCTTGCAATCATGAATAGATTAATTAGAACAGCTAACTTTAATTATATAGAAAAATGAAGATAATTAAATATATTAAAACAGGTAAAAATAAATATAAAGTTGAGCTTATAAATGGGGATGTATTAGTATTATATGAAGATATTATTTTAAAATATGAATTATTATTAAAAAAAGAAATAGATGATATAGAATTAATAGTTAAAGAAAATGAAAAATATAAATTATATGATAAAGTATTAAATTTATTAAGTAAAAGAATTAGATGTGAAAGTGAAATAAGAACTTATTTAAAAAAATATACAAGTGATCAAGAATATATTAATAATATAATATCTAAATTATATGAAAACAAATTGTTAGATAATAAACTTTATATTAAAAGCTTTATTCATGATAAAATTAATTTTACAAATGATGGTCCTATTAAAATTAAAAAGAATTTAGAAGACACTGGCATAGATAGTTTTGAAATAGATGATTTATTAGATATATTTAACAATAAACTCCAAATAGAAAAGATTAGTAATTATGTTAATAAGAATTTAAAGGTAAATAAAAAAAGTTTATATGCTTTTAAACAAAAAATGCTAATTAATTTAATAAATTTAGGTTATTATAAAGATGATATTGTAAGTGTTCTTGATAAGATTAAATTAAATGAAGAATCTTTAAGAGAAAAAGAAAAAGAAAAAATAAGAAAAAAGTATTCTAAAAAATATGATGGAGTAGAACTTGAAAGAGTTATTAAAAGAAAACTGTATGAAAAGGGGTTTAAAGAATAATATTACTTGTAAATATTCCTTTTTTGTGATATAATATGTACGAAAAAAAAGGGGGTAATTGTTATGGATTTGGACGTAAATTTAAAACAACTAATAAGTGAAATTAAATTAGCTAAGCAATTTATGGTCATAGAAAATGATCATTATTATAGTCCAATGGCAAATAATTACATAAATAAAATGGAAAAGTATTCATCATTTTGTTCTTTAAAAAGACAAAAAGAATGGAATACTCGTATTAAAAGATTTATTAACTTAATAGGACTATTTGATGACTATCAAATTTATTCTTATCTTCTTTGTTTTATTTATGCTGGACTTCTTATGGAAAAAGAAAAAGAAGGTTATAGTTTAGATGATTTAAAAGAATTAGTAAAATTACAAAATCATACCAGTGATACTATATTTATTTTAGCTCAAATTCTTTATCGTTTCTCAGAAAATGAAAAATTCTTTATTGAAAATGTTTTAGAAATGAATTTAGAAGAATTTTTACAAAAAGTAAAAAGTGAATATGAGAAAGAAAAAAAATATAAATTAGTAAGAATAGTTAAATATGTAAATTCTAAAAAGATCTAGTAATAGATCTTTTATTTTTTTTCTTTAAGAATTCCTACCATAGAACCAATTGTTGTAGTAATTAAAATAATTAAGTAATAAATAAGTTGTTGAAGTCTAAAACCTTTAGTAAATAGACTTATTAAAAAGAATAAAATAAGAATTATACTACCTAAAGTAAGTCCTTTTAAATATCCTTTATCTTTGGCTTGTTTGCCTATTTTAAATCCTGATAGGAAGCAAGATAAAATAATAGTTATAATTTTAAAATATTTAATTCCATTATTACTTAAGATATCAAAGTAGTAAAAAATGGTAATTATAAATAACAAAGAAAAAAATATAATTAAAAAGTAAAATAATGATTTTATATAATTAATTAACATAAGTCACCTAATTAACTTTATGATAATAATAAAAAAAAATGCTAATGCATTTATGATATTTTTTTTTCTTTTGAATGTAGGTTTTTCTTTATTGCTTCTTGAATAAACATATCAATTAAATTATTATGAATAGTTTCTTCTAATTTTTTTTCAACATATTTAAGAAGTCTTTGCAAAGTACTAGAACTTAAATTAGAAATAGAATGTTGAATAAAACGAATATCATTTAAATCAATTAAAGCGTTATAAAGAGCAAAATCATCCATTTTTTCTAAGTTTTCAATAAAACCATTAGCATCATTCATATAAGCAACTTGTCCTTCTAAGATTTTTTTTCTTAAGCGAGCGATAGTTTCAGCTTCATCAGTATCTTCTTTTGACTTTAAGTTTACGCTTTCTTTTTCTATAAATGGTTGATAAACTTTTTTAATATTATTAAATTTAGGGGTATTAACATTAATTGCTCTTGAACTAATAAGTGTTAAATTATTTTCTTTAATTGGTAAAAGAAGATAACTAGGACTTTCATGTACTTTTTCTAAGTAAGACATTGGGATAGTATTATTTTTAACAAGATTGGTAATTATTTGTATCATTTCTTTAGAATAAGAAAGATCTTTATAATATTTATTTAAAAAGTCTTTTAAACTATCAAATCTATTGTTTATTAAATCATTAGTAATTATATTTATTTCATCTGGATACATAGATCTAAGAGGAGATAATAAACTTATTATTTCATCTATAATTTTTTCTTTTAAAGAGTTCATCAGATCACCTCAATTTCTTCATTTGTTACTTCATTTAATATTTCAAGAAGTAGTTCTAAATCTTTAATATTTAATTTTTTTAAATTTATATCTTTTATTACATCATCATTCATTATATACCTCCAAGTTTACTATAAAATAAGTATAGCAAAAAAAACATAATTTGTAAATTAATTTATATAATTTTATAGAGATGAAAACAAAATTTTTTAAATTATTTTTAGTATTTTTATTTATTTTAGTAATATCACTAGTATTTATTATTATATTAAATAATAAAGTTATGCCACTTTATTTGTCTTATTCTGAGGGAAGAATGGAAAGTGTAGTTACAACAGTAATAAATAAAGCTGTTAGTGAATGTTATTTTGATGATGAATTATTTATTATGAAAAAAGATAGTAGTGGAACGATGATGGTTGATTATGATCCATTAGTTTTAAATAGAATTATTTCTAATATATCAAGTAATGTATATGATAATATGAAAAAAATATTTGAATTAGATGAAAAAACTATAAATAAGTATAATCTTGATCCAAGTATTTTTTATATTCCGTCAGGTATAATTTTTAATTCGGTTTTATTAAATAATATTGGTCCAAAGATACCTGTTAAATTAGAACTTATTAGTAGTATTAATCCAAATATTGAAACAAAGGTAACTGAATATGGAATTAATAATTCTTTAATAGAAGTAAATATAAGAGTAAGTGTAATGGTAAAAATGATTTTACCAACTAGTAGTAAAGATATAAGAGTAACAGTTATTGTTCCTTTAACTGTTAAAATAATACAGGGAAATATTCCTGAATACTATTTTGGATCATTCAAAAAAAGCAACTAAATAATATCAGTTGCATCTTCTTGACTAAGAGATGAAAGAAGACTTGTTTCTTCTTTAGGGGTATTCTCTAATGAATATTTTTCATCAAGTACTGTATCAATTGCTACATTTTTATAAATTTCTTCAAATGTTGTAATTCCATCTAATACTTTTTGAAGTCCATCTTGAAGAAGAGTAGTTACATCACTTGTATAAACAAGTTCTCTAAGTTGTTCTCTTGGAATATTATTGTTATTAATTGCTTCTCTTATTTCATCATTTAAAAGTAGTACTTCTTGAATTGCAATTCGACCAAAATAGCCATTTCGACAATTATCACAATGTTTAGTTTCATCAACATCATTTATTTCTAAGATATCAAGTCCTAAATTTTCTTTAAATACAGCTTTTTCATAATCAGTTGTTGGTCTTACTTTGCGACAATTTTTGCAAAGTCTTCTTGCAAGTTTCTGAGATACTATTCCAGTTAAGGCACTTGATAAAAGGTATCTTTCAACATTCATATCTAAAAGTCTTTCAATAGTAGATAAAGAATTATTAGTATGAACAGTAGAAAAAACTAAGTGACCTGTTATAGATGCACGAACAGCAATTTGAGCTGTTTCAGAGTCACGTATTTCTCCTATTAGAATAATATTTGGATCTTGTCTTAAGATACTACGAAGAACTCTTCCAAATGTTAGACCAATTTCACTATTTACTTGAACTTGATTTATTCCTTCAATATTCATTTCTATTGGATCTTCAACTGTTATAATATTAGTTTGTTCATTATTTAAATATTGAAGCATTGTATAGCATGTTGTACTTTTACCTGTTCCAGTTGCACCTGTTATTAAAATAATTCCATTAGGAACTTCAATCATTCTTTTAATCTTTTTTAAATTTTTAGGTGTAAATCCTAAAGATTCAAGTCCATCACGGCTTTTTGAATAATCTAAAATACGAATAACAATTTTTTCTCCTAAATTAGTTGTAAGAGATGAAACACGCATATCAAGATCAATTCCATTAATAGTATCTTTGATTGCTCCATCTTGAGGAAGACGAGATTCAGTTATATTCATATTAGAAATAAGTTTAAGTCTTGTTGTTAAGTTTTTTTGATATTCTAAAGGAACCAGAGTATGATCTTGTAAAACACCATCAACTCTTATTCTTACTAATAATCCATTTTCATGAGGATCAAAATGAATATCACTTGCACGACGACTAACAGCATAAATAATCATATTATTACATATATTGGATATTTCTTCATTTTTAAAATCATATTCTATCATTATTTCCTCCTATTTTATAAAAATATTATATCCTAAATTGATGTCAAATGTCTAGCTTTTTTTAAATTAATTTATTATAATGAGATAAAGGAGTAAATAATTATGGATAATGAATTAAAAAAAGCTTTACAAAAAGAAAAAAGAAGACAAAATCAAAATATTGAATTAATTGCATCAGAAAACTATACTTCAAAATATGTAAGAGAGTTACAAGGAAGTATTTTAACTAATAAGTATGCTGAAGGATATCCAAAGAAGAGATATTATGGTGGATGTGAATATATTGATATATTTGAAGAAAAAGCTATTGAATATGCTTGTAAGTTATTTGATGTAGAGTATGCTAATGTTCAACCTCATAGTGGATCAAGTGCTAATATGGCTGTATATCGTGCACTTTTAAATCCTAAAGATAAAGTTTTAGGGATGAATTTATCTGATGGAGGACATTTAACTCATGGATATAAACTTAATTTTAGTGGAATGGACTATGAAATTGTAAGTTATGGATTAAATAAAGATACAGAAGTTCTTGATTATGATGAAATAGAAAAAATTGCTTTAAAGGAAAAACCAAAAATGATTATTGCTGGTGCTAGTGCATATCCGAGAAAAATTGATTTCAAAAGATTCAAAGAAATTGCAGATAAAGTTGGAGCATATTTAATGGTTGATATGGCTCATATTGCAGGACTTGTTGCTGCAGGACTTCATGAAAATCCTTGTAAATATGCAGATGTAGTTACTAGTACAACTCATAAAACTTTGAGAGGTCCAAGAGGAGGAATTATTTTAACAAATGATAGTGAAATTATTAAAAAAATAAATAAAGTAATATTTCCTGGTATTCAAGGTGGCCCTTTAATGCATGTTATTGCTGGTAAAGCAGAATGTTTTTATGAAGCATTACAAGATGATTTTAAAAAATATCAAAAACAAGTTATCAAAAATATAAAAGCAATGGCTGATAGATTTCAAAAAAATGGAGTAAAACTTATATCTGGAGGAACTGATAATCATTTAATTTTAGTAGATGTTTATAGTAGTTTTAATATTACTGGGTGTGATGCTGAGGCACTTCTTGATAAAGTTCATATTACAGTAAATAAAAATACTATTCCAAATGAGACATTAAGTCCTATGAAAGCATCAGGTATTAGAATAGGATCTCCAGCTATGACAACAAGAGGGTTAGTTGAAAGTGATTTTGAACTTATTGCTGATATTATCTCGAAAGTACTTACAAATCCTAATGATAAAAAAATCTTAAAGGAAGAAGCTAAAAAAGTACTTGAATTAACTAAAAAATATCCAATTAATTAAAAATGCAAAGAGAGTAAAATTTCTTTGCTTTTTTGTATTTAAAAAAAATATTTGACTCTCCCCTTAACTGGAGTGATAAAATGAAGTTGATGCAAGAAGTATAATCCAAAACTTGATTTGTTTTACATTTTATATTTACTTTTAAAAAGAAAATAGATATAATAAGACGGTAAAAAAAGCAAATGGTATATTTACTTTATTTTAAATATTTGATATACTTTACTATATAGTAGTGTTTGGAGGTAACAATGATAGGATTAATTAGAATGCTTAATGTAGTATCAATAATAAAAACTGCTCAAAACGTATTTAGAAGTTTATTTCTTTGGATAGATATAGCAATTTATTGGGTTGTTGAAAATATTTTTCAATTAATTATGGATTTAGCTCATTTTCAATTATTTACAACAGGACAACTTAGAAGTTTTGCTAACCGTATTTATATTATTTTAGGACTTGTAATGATCTTTAAATTAATGATCTCATTCTTTCAAATATTTATTAATCCAGATAACTTTGATAATAAAGAAAATGGAATTGGAAATATCTTAAAAAGAGTTGTTATAAGTTTAGTATTAATAGTTTTAGTTCCATCTATTTTTGATCTAGCAAGAAGAGCTCAAGATGAAATTGTTAAAGTAATACCTAAAGTAATACTAGCAGTTGATGCAGACATTTCTAATGATGATGAATTAGTACAAAGTACAGGAAGAACAATGGCTTGGTATTCTTTCTTACCATTTTTCTACTATAATAATGATGAATGTGCTGCATCAAGTGGATATAGATTATATGGTACTATAGAACCACCTCCAGAAAATACCATTTATTATGTTGGACAACTAAATGCAGGAGATGCAACAGAAGCATGTAGTTTTTCATCAGATGGTTATGCATATCGATATAATTTTATTTGGGCAACAGTTGTTGGAGCATATTTAGTATATGTTTTAGTAACAATTGCTGTAAAAATAGCAATTCGTGCAATTAAATTTAGTTTATGTGAAATTATTGCTCCAATTCCTATTTCTAGTTATATTGATCCAAAACAATCTAAACAATCTTTTGATAAATGGGTAAGTACATCAATTAAAGTTTATTTAGATTTATTTATAAGAATAATGGTTGTTTACTTTGTTATTTATATTTTCCAAATGCTATTTGTTGGAAATAACGGAATGGGAAGTAAATTAAATGAAACATTAGGTCAATATGATAATAACTGGGTAAGAGGCTTATTAGTAATTCTATTTATCATTGTAGGACTTCTTCAATTTGCAAAAGATATGCCTAAATTTGTTTCTGAATTAATTGGAGTACCAGATGGATTCAGTGATATTAAAGATATGTTTACAGGGGCTGGATGGAAAGCTCTTGGAGGTACAGCTGGAATGGCGGCCGCACCATTTACTACAGCAGTTGGTAATTATAGGTATGCTCGTAAAAATGGAGAAAACCGTGGAATTGCTTTAAAAAGAGCTTTAAATGGTGGTATTGCTTCTCTTGGGAGAGGGGCTGCAGCAATGGCAAATGGTAAAGGTTTTAATGATACCTTTTGGAATAATGTTGCTACAACAACTGGAAATTCACATAGACACACTAATAAGAGGGCTATTAATAAATCATTAAAAAATAATAGAAGACGTGCTTTAGAGCATCAAGCATCTTTAATAAGTGATCTAGATGCAAAAGAAAGTAACTTAGTAGCCACAAGAACAGGTATTGCAGATAGAATGGTGGAATTACGAAATAGAGATTCATATTTGCAAACAAGGTTAGCGAATGCTCGTATGTTTGGTAATTCTGATGATATAGATGCAGCAGAAGAGGATATAAGACAAAATAATGCACAATTACAAAGTTTGTATAATTCATATGAAAATATAGAAGGAAAAATAAACGAGATACAAGAACAAAGAAAGAGTGTTGAAAAGATGTACATTCCTAAACAGCCAACTCCAATAAAGGATTCTGTTATTAATTCTCTTAATCGTGCTCAAGGATTATCATCTGTGTCATCTCAAACACTTTTGGATGCTTCACAAAAATTATCTTCTATTCGAAGCGCATATTATACAGGCGAAGCAATGAAAAAGCTTAAAGAAGAGGGAACAAAACTTGACGATAAAAAATTTGATCTAGTTGATGGAAAAGGCAATATGATTTCTGCAACATACTCTGAAGTGGCTTCAGCATTAAAAACGTTAGATACAAAAGATAGTGTTACAATTGGTGGAAGAGTGTATACTAAGGATGACTATCAAGTTGTGCAACAATTGTTTTCTAATGCCGAAAAAGATGCCGCACAGGAATATATTAGAAGAGTTGAGAGTGGAGATATTATAAATACGACAATTGAAGAAGGAATAAAACAAACAGAGGCGCTTCTTGCTGGATTACAAATTGATAGAGTTACTATGAATGAGTTAAATGATTTATGGAAGAAAGATAAAGGTGCATTTTATAAGAAAATATCAGATATTTCAAAACGTCTAGAAACTGAAGGTAATAATTTACAAGCATATGAACGTGCTAAAAAAGGTGATAGCTAAGATGAATATAAGGAGTGTGATATAGGTGCAAAACAATCAATATTTGATACCTGCAAATACAAAAAAGGGGAGTTTGATATTTGGAATTTTTCATAGGGTTGATCTTATTATTTTTGGAGTAGGAGTAGGAACAACGCTTTTGGCTTTGATAATTGCTTCAACGTTTAATATTTTAGATAATTATTCATCTTTGTTAACGCTTGTTCCTGCACTTGTTGCAGTATTCTTGGTTTTTCCATTTCCAAATTATCATAATATAAGAACTGCAATAGGAGAGCTTTTGGCTTTTTATACGAATAGACAAAAATATGTTTGGAGAGGTTGGTGTTCTAGTTATGAATTCAAAAATAAATAATACACAAATAAAAAATAGTAATCAAAAAAATACTTCTAAATATACTGAAGATTGGATTGATGTAAAAGGAATTCAAAATGGAATGATTTTACTTTCGGGTAATGAAAAAGTTACAGGAGTAAAGATTTTTCCAAGAAATATCTTTATTCTTGATCCAGTTGGTCAAGAAGGAATATTAAATGCAATGCGAAATTTTTATAATTTATTAAATTTTGAGTTTTGGATGATTGCAGCTGATAGACCTGTTGATATATCTGTATATCTTTCTCAACTTCAAATAATGCTTCAAAATGCTCAAACACCAGGACAGGCAAAGATAATTGCTCAAGATATTGATAAAGCAAATATGTTTGTTAATAACCAAGTAGTTGATACAGAGTATTACATTTTATTTAAAGAAAAGAGTCAAGATGAAATTGCTAGAAAAATTCGTTTATTGATCAATGGTCTTGGTAATGCTGGACTTAATGCTAGTCAAACGACAAATGATGATTTAAGAACAATTCTTGATAATTTCTTAAATGGTGGGGTTAGAACTGATTTTGGAACGGTGGTGTTAAATAGATGAGTATTTTTAAAAGTGAAATAGCTCCTAAGGGATTACATTTTAATCCAAGTGATTTTAATATAAGTGATAAGTATGCAACTATTTTAACTGTTATTTCTTATCCAAGATTTATAACTCCTGGTTATCTTGCAGATCTTACTAATATTGCAGGAATTAAAGTAGTTATTAAACATATTCCAGTTCCATTTTCAATGATTCAGAAAATGATCAATAAGCAAATTGCTGATTATCGTCAACGTTATCAAGAAGAACGTGATAGAACAATGCAAGAGAGAATTCGTCAAGAATCAGAAACTTTAGAGTACTTTGTTCAAATGCTTGCTGCAAATCAATCAACAATCTTTGATTTTCAAATGCATATTATGATTACAGCAGATTCTAAAGAAGAATTAGAATTAAAGAAAGCAAATGTAAAAAATTATTTAGATTCTATGGAACTTCGTGCAGTTACTTTAAGATTTGAACAAGAAACTTTATTTAAATCAATGTTACCAATTTTTCCTAAACAAAAGATAGAAGAAAGAATTGGAACGATTATTCCATCTGTTACAGTTGCTGGGATGTATCCTTATGTATTTGATAGTATTAAGGATCCAGGTCTTTCTAATTTAATTGGAGTAGATTTTTCTGGAGGAGTTATCTTATTTAATCAATTTTTATATAAAATGCGTAAAGAAACTAATCGAAATGATGCTAATATGATAATTCTTGGAAGTTCAGGGTCAGGTAAATCTACAGCAGCTAAATTACTTCTACGTGGTCATATTAGAAATGGATGTCAAATTGTTGCAATTGATCCAGAAAATGAACTAGAAGAAATGACAGCCCTTTTTGGTGGAGAAACAATTGATCTTGGAAAAGGTGGAAATTTTGGTATGATTAATCCGCTTGAAGTAATTTTAGATGTAGATGAAGAGGAAATTGCATCAGGACTTGGTCATACAGTTTTAACAAGAACTTTACAGTTTTTAAAAGCTTTTATGAGATATTATTATCCAGATATTGAAGATGACGTGCAAACTTTATTAAGTGAAATTGTACAAGATACATATAGAAGATTTGATATTAATTTTGATACTAATTTTATGAATAAAACTAGTAGGGATTTTCCAATATTTTCTGATGTTTATGAAACAATTAGAGGAAGACTTATTTCAATGACTGAAAAAACTCATGAACGTGATGTAATGGAACGTTTGGAACTTAAAATAAGACCTTTTGTTAGAGAATTAAGTTATTATTTTAATGGTCATACAACAATTAGACGTGATAGTAATTATATGGTATTTAATATTAAAGAATTAATGAATCAAGATACTAATATTAAAAATGCTTTATTCTTTAATATTCTAAAGTTTGCTTGGGGATTATGTTTAGATAAAAAACGTGATACTATTCTAATGGTTGATGAAGCCCATGTTCTTCTTGAGGGAAAAAATGTGCTTGGAGCTGATTTCCTTGCTCAAGTACAAAGACGTAGTCGAAAATATAATACAGGAACAATAATTATTACTCAACAACCAACTGATTTTTCTGATCCTAGTGTTATAACTCAAGGAAGAGCTATTTTTGGTAATGCATCATATTATATGATCATGCAACTTAGAAAACAAGCAGTAGAAGATTTAAGTCATTTAGTAGATTTAAATGAAAATGAAATAGAGAGTATAAAACGATATAATCAAGGACAAGCATTATTTGTATGTGGATCTAGAAGAATGCAAATTGATATTGTTGTAACTCAAGATGAGTTAGATTCCTTTGGATCAGGTGGAGGATTATAAAATAAGGAGTAAAGGTGGTGAGTCGTATGAATGAACAACAAAGAATTATAGAAGAGGAAAATCAAAGGCAGATTATCTCTGATATGAATCGAAATAATGAACAAATGCATAGTCAAATGAATCAACAAAATTATGCGACTCAACCTAATCATAATTTGTCATCAGGAAATGCACAAATGAATAGAAAGGTCCAAGAAAAAGAAGCTGTAAAAAAAGTTGGTGCGACAGCATCTCGTGCTGGACTTGATTACGTAACTGGTGGTAAATATGAAAATTTAAGGAATAAACCAATTATAGGTGGAATGGCTAAAAAAGCAGAAAATAGAGTTGGAAATACACTTTCAAAGTTACCTGGCTCTAAAAAGTTAGGAGGTTTAGCCAAAAAAGCTGATGATGTTGGACTTGTAGATGGTGCAAATAAAGCTATGGATGCTGTTGGAGGAAAAAAGCTATCTCGAGATAATGTAAAAAGTGCCGTTCCTAGTGCACTTTTAAATAAGAATAAAAATAGGATGTTTCAAAATAAAAAAAGTATAGAAAGTGCCAAAGAAGAAACTGAAGATAAAAATTTAGATGAAACTGAAAGTAATGATGAAAATGTTGTTGAAAAAGCAGTTAAAATTAAAAAATTATTACCAATTTTATCTATAATAGCAGGATTTGTAGCTGTGGTATTTATTTTATTGATTCCTATTATAGTTATATTAAATATTATTCCATCTATTTCTAATTTTGGAAGTATATTTAATAGTGCTGAAGCAGAAGATTATTATATTTATTCAGATGATGATCCAATGCATCAAAGTGAGGTTAATTATAATAATGCTATTGTTGGATCTAGTGATGGTAGTGTAAAGGGAATTATTCAAGAATATAAAGAAAAATATAATGTTTCTTTAGATCCGGCTTTATTAAATGCAATTATAGTTTATAGGTATATAATTACTAATGAAGAAGGACTTTTTACAAGTCATGGAAGTGAAGATTTAATTGATTCTGAAAGTAGTGATGAAATTACTTCTACAAACTATACAGATGCTAAAAAAAAGATTGATACTGTTGCTAAGCTTATGTTAATAAATAAAGGCGGTTATTATACAACTGATAGTGAAATTGGTGGAGAAGTGTATAATAAATTAATTAACGATCGTTTTTTGACAAGTTATTATAAAGATGTTTTAACTGGTACAGGATATGACGCAAGAAAAGAATTAGTAGATAATATTTTTGAATATGCAAGTAATGCTAAAGAAATATTTATAGATCAAGAAGATGTAACTGTAAATGGTGGAGTTGTATCAGATTATTCGCTTATTCATTTGCAAACATGTAAACAACCTTATACTTATCAAACAGTAAATGGATTACAAATTTATAATAATCCAGCATGGAATGAAAACACAACTTATCCAGATTATTTGAATATTAAAGATTATTTAAAAGGGGTATTATATTCTGAAATTGGAATTTCAAGTGATTATAAAGAGGCAATGAAAGCTCAAGCAATTGCTGCTTTAACGTATTTAATTCATGACTCGCATAGTGGATTTAATTTAAAAAGTGGTGAGATGTATTTTCCATCTGGTACATGTAGACAAGCAACTTGTTCTCCAACAGATGGTTGTACTTCAAAAGTTGAAGAAACATCAACCTCTCCAGTATTACATACTTTTTATGCTGGAACAGGAAGATTTACTGATTTAGATCCTAGTAAACATGAAGGAGAAAAAAGAGCTTTAAATGAATCTGAAAATGAAGTTTTAGATGAAGTATTAAATGATATATTCGGAAAAATAATGGTTAAAAGTGGTATAACTAGTGCTAGTTTTTCTGGAAATAAAGATGTTATTTCTTCAAGTTATTTAGATAGCTGTAGTGCTGGTTCCTGTTTTTCTCAACAAGATGCAATAAAAGATGCAAGAAATGGAATGAATTATACAGATATTTTAAAAAAATATTATTCAAATTATGATTTTGATATTATTGATATTAGAGAAGGACTTTATTATCAATCAACTGGACTTAATTATAATGGAACAATTAATTTAAAAGAGGCTTTTCATTATCATCAAGGTGATGGTGAATGGGCTAGTGTTAATTTGTGTGATAGTGGGCCAATTCGTAGGAACGGATGTAATATAACATCAGCTGCAATTGCTATTTCTTTGTTAACTAATCAAAGAATTACTCCTAAAGTTTTGAATGATCGGCAAAATGAAATTGCAACTTGTCTTGATTCATCTCGTTATTTAATGATAATGGATTTTGCAAAATTATATGGATTAAATCCAGTAAGAATTGATAAATATAATACAAGTGAAGTAAGTGATATGCTTCAAAAACTTGCAACTGGATCTTATGTTGCTGTTGCGCGTCTTGCAAGTAATAGTGGACGTTACTCAACTGGCTCTGGACACTATATTGCGTTAGTTGGTTCTAAAAATGAAAATGGTGTAGATAGGGTATTAGTATGGGATCCTGGTACTAGTAATTCCTCTCGAGATAATTATTGGGCAGATTTAAACGTTGATCTATTACCACATTTACAACCTAATTATTCATTTATATTAATAGGGAGATAAATATGAAAAAAATTATTGTTTTGCTTATTCCATTTCTATTAACAGGGTGTGCAAGTGTTACTTATAATTTAGATATAGAAAAAAATTTAACTGTTACTGAAAAAGTAAATATAACAGGAACTAAAGATTATTTTGATGGGTATTATATGAATTTACCAATTACAGTGGTAACTCAAAACTATGAATCAAAATTTATGGATCCTATAAAGAATAATAATTATCGTTATGAATTAAGAAAAAACAATATGCCATATCCTAGTGTCTTTGTTTCAAAGCATTATAATTCATTAAAAAATTATTCACAAGAGACAGTTTTTAAAGGCCAATCATTTGAAGATATTGTAATAGACGAGAATGATAATTTAATTACAATTAAAACTTTAGGATTTTATCCATATGCACCGGATGATAGTGATGGAAGTTTAACTAGATTTCCAATAAGTGATTTATTAGTTCATATAAAACTTCCTTTTATTGTTACTTCAAATAATGCTGATAGTGTAGATAAAAAAACTAATACATATACTTGGCTTATTACTAGTGAAACTAAAGAAAAAGAAATTAATATAACATTTGATAAAACAAGAATATATATATATAATTTAGCTATGTATATTTCAATTGGAATTATTTCTTTATTAGTTATTATTTTAATAATTTATTTACTTAAAATTAGAAGAAAAAATAAAGATAATAATAGAATAGGAGCTTGATATGAATTTTAAATTTAAATTTGATGAAAAAGATGTAAAAAGATTTTTACTTGTTTGCATACTTCTTTTATATGTTGTTGCGATTGCTGTTTCTAATTTATCTAGTGTAACTTCAACTGGAAATTTTACTTGGTTTGATCCATTTCCTGCATTTTCCAAAGAATTATTTTCATCAACGATTTTATTTTATCTTATAACACTTTTATCTTTAATGATAAGTACTAAGAATAATATTTTTGACTTTTTTAAAAAAAGTGAAAAATTAGATGGATACAGTAAATGGTGCGATGCTAAAGATATGAAAGCAGAGCTTAAGATGATAAGACCAACTGATGCTAAAACTGATGCAGCGGGAATTGCTCTTATTAATGATGGAAAAAAGATTTGGGTAGATAATGGTGATTATCATAATTTGATTATTGGATCAACTGGATCTGGAAAGACCCAAGATATTATATTTCCAATGATAGAAATTCTTGCTAAACATGGTGAATCAATGATTATAACTGATCCGAAGGGTGAGTTATATGAAAAGAAAAGCAATATGTTAAGATCCAAAGGATATAATATAGTTGTTTTAAATTTTAGAGATCCAGGTCGAGGAAATGCTTGGAATCCAATGAGTTTACCATATAATTTATATAAAAGTGGTAATCGTGATAAAGCCATGGAACTTTTAGATGATCTAGCTTTAAATATTTTGTATGATGAAGGAAATAAAAATGCAGATCCATTCTGGGAAAAAACAAGTGCTGATTATTTTTCAGGTCTTAGTTTAGGATTATTTGAAGATGCAAAAGAATCTGAAATTAACTTAAATAGTATTAGTTTAATGACAACTGTTGGAGAAGAAAAAATAGGTGGTAGTACTTATATAAAAGAGTATTTTAATTTAAAAGATCCAAGTAGTTCTGCATATATAAATGCATCAAGTACTATTCTTGCACCAAGTGATACTAAGATGAGTATTCTGGCTGTTTTTAAACAAAAAATTAAATTATTTGCTTCTCGTGAAAATTTATCAGAAATGTTATCTTATAGTGATTTTGATATTTCCGAAATAGGTAAAAAGAAAACGGCTGTTTTTATTATAGTTCAAGATGAAAAGAAAACATATCATAGTTTGGTAACTATATTTATTAAGCAAGTTTATGAGACTTTAATTGATGTTGCTCAATCGTCCCCTCATAATAAACTTCCTATTAGAACAAATTTCTTGCTTGATGAGTTTGCTAATATGCCACCTCTTAAAGATGTAACAACCATGATTACAGCAGCTAGAAGTCGTGCAATGCGTTTTACTATGATTATTCAAAACTTTGCTCAGTTAAATGAAGTGTATGGAGAACAAAATGCTGAGACTATTAAAGGTAACTGTGGTAATACAATTTACTTGATATCAACTGAACTTAAAGCTTTAAAAGAAATAAGTGAAATGTGTGGAGATGTTAAAGTTAAAACTGGTAAAAAAGATGCTGAAGGAAAAGATATAGAAGAAACAAGACCATTAATTACCGTAAGTGATTTACAGAAAATGAAAATGAATGAAGTTATTGTAAGAAGAATTCGTCTTGCACCATTTAAAACTAAATTAACTCCTGAATATAAAATGGAATGGGAACATAAGTATAAAGAAACAAGTGTTAATAATATTAAACAAAGAGATAGAAAAAATGTTGAAATGTTTGATGTTCGTGAATTTGTAAAAAAAGAAAAACAAGACTCAAATCCATTCGGAAGTATGCCAACATTTCCAGGAATGCCATTTGGAGGTGGAATGGATTCGCCTTTTTCTGGAATGTTTGATTCTAAACCAAGAAATGATGTTAATAGCAAAATAGATGTTGATAAGATTCTTGCAAACTTAGATGCAAAGATTGCAGAAATTGAAGCCGAAGAAAAGAAAATTGCCGAAGAAGAAAAAGAAGATGAAGAAAATACTCATGCAACTATTGAAAAAGAAAATAATACTGCTAGTGATAATATAGATCCTTCTACTCCAATTAAAGATGTAATTGATTCAATTGATGAAGATTTTAATCCTATTTCAAAAGATAATGATTATAAAAAAGAAGATAATTTAGAAAATGTTGATTTACTTGTTGATAAAATAAAATCTGTAAACAAGGATTCTAAAGATTCTATAGTTAATAAGGTAAATGAAGTAGAAAATAATAAATATCGTGAAGTAAGTGATGATGAATTCTTTGATGATTTCTTTGATTCTTAGAATTTGATTAAATTAACTTGTTAAATAACTTGATTATTTGATAAGTTTTTTTTTATAATGTATTAGAGGAGATTTTATGAATAAAGATATTATTGAATTATTAGAAATAAATTTAAAAATTAGTAAAAAGAAAATAGAAAGTGTAGTTAAATTATTAGAAGAAGGAAATACAATTCCTTTTATTGCAAGATATCGAAAAGAAGCAACTGGAGCACTGGATGAGAATGTTATAAGAAATATAGAGGAAATGTATCGTTATCAAGAAAATTTATATAATAAAAAAATGGATGTTATTAGATTAATTCAAGAAAAAGATCTTTTAACAGATGATTTAAAAAAAGAAATTCTTGCTTGTACAAAATTAGTTGAAGTAGAAGATTTGTATTTACCATATAAAGAGAAAAAGAAAACAAAAGCAAGTGAAGCAATCAAAAATGGACTAACACCACTTGCTGATTTTATCATGATGCAAGAAGGTAATTTAGAAGTAGAAGCTAAAAAATACTTAAATGAAAATGTTAAAACAATTGAAGATGCATTAAATGGTGCAAAATATATTATTGCTGAAAGAATTAGTGATAATGCAAAATATAGAAAATATATAAGAGAATCTATTAAAAATTATGGAAGTATAAAAACTAAAGTAAAAAAGTCTAATCCAGATACCAATAAAGTATATGAATTATATTATGATTATAATGAAAAAATAAAATATTTAAAACCCCATAAGATCATGGCAATCAATCGAGCCGAAAAAGAAAAAGTTATTACAGTATCAATTGATTTTGATAGAAAATTCATTGAATCATATTTAGAAAAAAATTTAATTAAAAATAAAGAGTCTTTAGCATACTCATTAATTATTGATAGTTTAAATGATGGTTTAGATAGGTTAATTCTTCCTAGTGTTGAAAGAGAAATTAGAAAAGAATTAACAGATAAGGCAAATATTAGTGCAATTGAAAATTTTAGTAAGAATTTAGAGCATCTTCTTCTAACTCCACCTATTAAAGATAAAGTAGTTCTTGCACTTGATCCAGGTTATAGAACCGGAACTAAAGTTGCAGTTGTTGACTCAGATGGAAACCTTTTAGATATTACAGTTATTTATCCAGCTCCACCTCATAATAAAATACTTGAAAGTGAAAAAATAATTCTTGATTTAATTGATAAGTATAAAGTTGATATAATTGCAATAGGAAACGGAACAGCATCAAGGGAAAATGAGGAATTTACTGCTAATTTAATAAAAAAAGCAAATAGGAAAGTTGAATATATTATTGTAAATGAAGCAGGAGCAAGTGTTTATTCAGCAAGCAAACTTGCATCAATAGAATTTCCTAATTTAACGGTTGAAAAAAGAAGTGCTATAAGCCTTGCCAGACGTCTTCAAGATTCTTTATCAGAACTTGTTAAAATTGATCCTAAAAGTATTGGAGTAGGTCTTTATCAACATGATGTTCCATCACGTGAATTATCTGAAAGTCTTCACTTTACTGTTTCGAAAATAGTAAATCAAGTAGGAGTTAATTTGAATAATGCATCCACATCAATTCTTGAATATGTATCAGGTCTTAAGAAAAATGTTATTGAAAATATTATGAAATATAAAGAATCAGTTGGTAGAATAAAATCTCGTGAAGAATTAAAAAATATTAAAGGCATGACGGATAAAATATATGAACAAAGTATAGGATTTTTAAGAATCATAGATGGAGTTAACCCTTTAGATAAAACAGATATTCATCCAGATAATTATCAAGATGCTTTAAAAATATTAGAATCTATTAATTTAAGTGTTGATGATTTAGGAAGTTACCGATTAAGAGAAAAATTAAAAGGTATTCCTAGAGATTTTTATAAAGAAATAGATATTGATAATTATACTTTTGAAGATATTTTATCATCCCTTGAAAAACCTAATCGTGATCCAAGAGATAATCTTGAAAAACCTATTTTAAGATCGGATATTTTAACAATTGATAATTTAAAAATTCATGATAAACTTCAAGGTGTTGTTCGTAATGTAATAGACTTTGGAGCATTTGTTGATATTGGTCTTCATAATGATGGACTAGTTCATATTTCAAAAATTAGTAAAAATTATATTAAACATCCAAGTGAAGTTTTAAGTGTTGGAGATATTGTTGATGTTTATGTCATTGACATTAATAAAGAAAAAGAAAAAGTTTCTTTAAGTTTATTTTTAGAATAGGATGTGGTTATATGCCTAGTTGGACAAAAGATCAAGAACTAGCAATTGATAAAAGTGGAACAAATATTATAGTATCAGCAGGAGCTGGATCTGGAAAAACGGCTGTTCTTACTGAAAGAGTTATTAGAAAATTAAAACGTGGAGAAGATATTTCTAATCTTTTAATTTTAACATTTACAAATGCAGCTGCTAAAGAGATGAAAGAAAGAATTAGAAGTGCTATAAAAAAAGAAAATTTAAAAGATCAATTAGATAGGATTGATTCTAGTTTTATAACAACATTTGATTCGTTTGCTTTAGCAGTTGTTAAAAAATATCATTATCTACTTAATATAGATAGTGATGTTGAAATAGCAAATGACTTAATTTTAAAATTTAAAAAAATAGATATGCTTGATAAAATATTTGATGAATTATATCAAAAAGAGGATCCTAAGTTTTTAAAACTTATAAAAGATTTTACAGTAAGAGATGATTCTAAAATAAAAGAAGTTATTTTAGAAATCTATAATAAACTTAATTTAAAATATGATAAAGATTTATATTTAGATAATTATATTGAAACGTTTTATCAAGATTCTTATATAGATTCTAGAATAGAAGAATATCTATCTATTTTAAGAAAAAAGATAGATAGTATTAATGATAATTTAAAAGACTTAGAATTAATCATGGATTACGAGTTTTATTCATTATTTTATGATAGTTTAAAAAATTTATTAGATAAAAATACTTATGATGAAATAAAAAATAATTTAGAAATAACTCTTCCAAGATTAAAAAAAGGAATGGATGATTGTAAAATTTATAAAGATAAAATTAATAAAAGTTTATCTGATTTAAAAAAAATGTGTTTATATGATGATGAAATTGAATTAAAAGAATCAATTAAAGATACAAAAGAGTATGTTGAAGCAATTATTTTAATTTTAAAGAAATTAATTAAAGAGTTTGAAAAATATAAGAAAGATAATAATTTATATGACTTTTTAGATATTTCTAAGTTATCAATTAAGATTGTTTTAGAACATGATGAAGCAAGAGAAGAATTAAAAAATTCTTTTAAAGAAATCTTAGTAGATGAGTATCAAGATACATCAGATTTACAAGAATTATTTATTCAAGCAATTAGTAATTCTAATGTTTATATGGTTGGAGATATTAAACAATCTATTTATAGATTTCGTAATGCAAACCCTAATTTATTTAAAGAAAAATATCAAAATTATGAAAAAGGACTAGGTGGATTTAAGATAGATTTAGTTAAAAACTTTCGCTCAAGAAGTGAAGTGTTAGAAAATATTAATTATATTTTTGATGTAATTATGGATCTAGATCTTGGTGGAGCAAATTATAAAGAAAGTCATCGAATGGTATTTGGTAATACATTATATGATAAGTATCGAGGAAAAAACCAAAACTATAATTTTGAGTTTTATAATTATAACTTGGATTCAAATGATTATAGTCGTGATGAAATAGAAGCTTTTATTTGTGCTCATGATATTTTAGAAAAAGTAAATAATCATTTTCAAGTATTTGATAAAAATATAAATAATTTACGGGATATTACTTTTGATGATTTTGTTATTTTAATAGATAAATCAACTAATTTTTCTTTGTATAAACAAATATTTGAGTATCATGGAATAACTCTTACTATTGTAAAAGATGAAAATATAAGTGGTAGTTATGATTTATTAATTTTAAAAAACATTTTAATTCTTTTAGATAAAATAAAACAAAAAAAATATGATAAAGAGTTTTGGTATTCTTATTTATCAATTGGCAGAAGTTATTTATTTAGTATACCAGATGATGATTTATATAAAAAAATAACTAATAAAGAACTTACAAATGATCCTATTATTTTAATACTAAATTCATTTATGGATATTATAGATAATATTTCTGTTAATGAATTAATTAATCAAATTGTTAAGAAGTTTTCTTTTTATGAAAAGTTAATTAATGTTGGAAATATAGAAGAATCTATTATTAGACTTGATTATTTAGAAAACTTAGCTAATAGTTTAGGTAAACTTGGATATTCTTATAAAGATGTAATTTAAAAAATAGATAATAATTTAAAAAAAATAAATATAAAAACAAAAAAAAATTATTAATTTAAATGGATATTGTTCCAACACAAATATCATATCAAATTTATCCTTGCTTAGACATATTAAAAGATGAAAAAATTACTTATTCATTAAATAAAGAAACTAAAAATAGTGTTAAGATAATGACCATTCATAAAAGTAAAGGACTTGAATATCCTATTTGTTATTTTACAGGTTTATCTTCAAAGTTTAATAGTTTAGATACTAAAAAAAGATTTTTATTTGATGATAAATATGGAATAATAACACCATACATTAAAGATGGAATTAGAAATACTATCATTCATTCTCTTTATAAAAATTCTTATATTAGAGAAGATTTAAGTGAAAGAATTAGACTTTTATATGTTGCTTTAACAAGAGCCAAAGAAAAAATGATCTTTATAACTTCTTTAAAAGAAGAAGAAAATGATGAGGTTGATTTAGATTCAAGACTAAGACATACATCATTTTCAAGTATTTTAAGTTCTATTTCAGATATACTAATTCCTTATAAAAAAGAGATTAGTTTAAATAATATTAAACTTACAAAAGATTATACAATAATTCAAAGTAAAAATATTTTACAAGAAAAAGATTCTAATGAAAAAATTGAAGTTAAAGAATTTTTAGAAAAAAATGAAATTATTTCTCAAAAACATTTTTCTAAGGTTAATAATTCTTTAATGACAAAAGAAATTAAAAAAAATATGGAATTTGGATTAGAACTGCATTCTATTTTAGAATATTTTGATTTTTTAAAAAAAGATTATTCATGCCTTGATATTAAATATCGAAAGTATATAGAAAAGTTTTTAGAAAGTCCTTTACTAAAAAAAATAGATGATGCTATTCATATATATAAAGAATATGAATTTGTTTATCAAAAAGAGAGTTATCTATTTCATGGAATAATTGATTTAATGATTGAATATCAAGATAGTATTGATATCATTGATTATAAAACTCATAATATAAAAGAAAAAGATTATGAAAAACAATTAATTGGATATAAAGACTATATTTCTTTAAAAAGTCAAAAAGATATACATATTTATTTATATTCTATTATGGACTCTGTTTATTATGAAATAAAATGATTATTCTTTTAATAGTGTATCTAAAGATACAACTTCATAGCCTAAATTTTTAATAGCTAAATATATTTTATATATTTCATCTATATTATGTTCATTTATTAAGTATGAAAATATTTTTCCATTATCAAGTAATTGATAGGTATTATAATAATAATCATGAGTTATAAAGATAGGTTTAATTGTATATAATTGATAGTTTTTACAATAGGATGAGAAACTATTTTCAATATAACAATAATCAATATTTGATAAATTAGAAATATTTGGCTGTTCTAAAACAATTATATTGTTATTTATTTGTTTTAAATAATCTTGATTAGATTCTATAAAATTAATATCTAAAATAAAGTTAAGAGAGTTATCTTTTAACTTTTTCAATATTTTTAAATCATTTACTTTTAATAAAATACTAATTGATTTAGAAGTTTTGTTTCCATTTATAATAACTTTATCATAATTATTTTTTAAAGAAATATCAGGAGGAGTTTCTTTAAATACGATTAAAGATTCTAAAAACTTATTTATTTTTTTCATTTTTCGATAACTTTTATCTAGATCAATTATTTTCCCATTTCTACCAGGAATTATTGTATTATTATCAATAATAGCATTTATAGGATCAGTTTCAAAAGTTTTTTGAGATTTTTTTAAAGCTAGCATAATAGGATCTTTTTCTTTAATATAGTTTGATACTATATTTGTATAGTAAAAACTAAATATAAAAAGAATTATTGTAAATAAATAATTAGCTATTTTTTTCATATTAAATTATATGAAGATAATAAAAAAAGAAGACTAATTAAATTTAGCTTCTATTTTGTTTTAATATCTTTTCTAAACTTTTTTGCTTCCCTAGTAGTCAATTTAATTTTAGTTCCATCTTCAAGAGTTACATTTTGAAGATTTAACTTTTGAGTATGTTTTGTTGCATTTAATGCATGACTTCTACGGTTTCCAAATAATGGTTTTTTACTAGTTGCTTTAATAGCCATAATATCACTCCTTTTAAAAATTTAATAAACCTCGCTTATTAACTTTAACATAATATTTGTTTAAAGTCAAATAAAATAAGGATTTTCTTAAAAAAAATAAATAAAAAGATAAAAACATTGTAAATTATTTAAAAAGTATTATAATGAAATTAGGTGTTGATATGCAAAGATATTTTATAAAAGAAAAAGAAAATAATAAATTTAAATTAAGTTTTGAAGACTCTTATCATATTACTAAAGTAATGAGAATGAATTTAAATAATGAAATAGAAATTGTTTATGATAAAGAAGTTTATATTGGAAAAATTATTGAATTTAATCCAGTAGTTGTTGAAATAATAAAAAAATTAGATAATAACAATGAATTAAAAAGAAAAATTACCATTTGCCAGAGTCTAGTAAAAGAGCAAAAAATGGATTTAATTCTTCAAAAATGTACAGAACTTGGAGCTTATAGTTTTATCCCTTTTATGGCTTCTAATAGTATTATTAAAAAAGATCAAAAGATGTTTTCAAAAAAAATTGAAAGATGGCAAAGAATTGTTAAAGAGGCAAGTGAACAATCAAAAAGAAATGTTATTCCAAAAGTTTTAGATATTGTTGATATAAATAGTTTATGTAAGATGAATTATGATTTAAAAATATTTTGTACTGTAAATGAATTGTCAAGGAGTTTAAAAAATATTTTGCAAAATCAGTCAAAATATGATACTATGATTATAGTAATAGGTCCTGAAGGTGGTTTTACTCAAATGGAAGAAAAACTATTAACTGAAAATGGTTTTTTAAGTGCTTCGCTTGGTAATTTAGTTCTTAGGACAGAAACAGCATCCATTTGTGCACTTAGCATGATAAATTACGAATATGAGAGGTGATTAATATGAACTTATTATTAAGTTTATTTACACAAAAAGAGATTATGATTATTTTAACTGTTATAGGAAGTTTAATAGCTTTAGTTATTATTCTAACTATTTGGGATTTATTTTCAAAGAAAAAGAAAGATGACGAAGATTTAGAAATTAATTTGAATGATCAAGAAATTACATTATCTAAAAATGTTCTTGAGGATAAAAAAGTAGAAACTGTAAAGGAAGAATTAGAGCCTACTTATTTGAAAGAAGAATTAAATCATCAAGAATTAGAACCCATCAATTTAAAAAATATTTCTGAAGAAGTTCAAAGTATAGAAGTAAATGAAGTTAATTTTAAAACTCAGGAAGTAAAAGATCCACTTATTATGGAAATAGGGGAATTAGAAATAGATAATTTGGACAAAGAAGAAAAAGCAAAACAAAAACTTTTGAGAATTGAAGAAGAATTAGAAAATCCAAAATCTTTAGAAGATACTATTACATCTCTTGAAAAAATTGAAGAAGAAAATGCAATTATAAGTTATCAGGAATTACTTGAAAATACAAGGGAAATGTCTTTAGTTGATGCTGATAGTGGAGATGAGCCAATATCTATTAAAGAAGTGTTTTCATTATATGAAGATGATAAAGAATTAGAATCACCTGTAACTGATAATGCATATAAAGCTGACTTTACTAGTTCTCCATATATATCTCCTGTAATGGGATTTGAAAATGGAGAAATACCACTTGCTGAAATTCAACTAGAAAATACTGCTAATTTAGAAAAACTTGAAAAAGAAATTAGAAAAACAAATGAATTCTTAACAATTTTAAATGAATTAAAGAAGAATCTTGATTGATTTTTCTTTTTGTTTTATAATATATTTTTATGGAGGAGTTATGAATATATACGATCAAATATTAGCAAGTGCATATTATGTTTTTGAAAAAGAATTATCATCTCAGATAATAAAAAGTTTTATATCTTTATTAAAAAAATCTGGAGAATGTTTAAATAGAAATGAAAATAAAACTTTGACAGAAATAGGTTTACTATCTTTATGTGATAATCATAAATATAGATTAAAGGCTGAATATACAATAAATGATATTGCCGATTTTATTGATTTTGATATGGTAACTATTTTTCATAATTTAAAGAAAACTCGTGATGATTATTATAGTAATAATCCAAGAAAAAACGAGTATCAAGTAAAGAGATTGGGTAAAAAGAGATAATTATGAAAGTACGAGCAATTACACTTGGGTGTAAGGTAAATAGTTATGAATCAGAATTTATTTTATCTAAATTTCGAGAAAAGGGCTATTTAATAAGCAATGATAAAAGTGATATTTATATTATTAATACTTGTAGTGTTACAAATACGAGTGATGCTAAATCAAGAAAAGTAATTAATAAAATTACAAGAGAAAATCCAGATAGTATCATAGTGGTTATGGGATGTATGATTGAAGCTCATAAAGATTATGAAAATAATTTAGTTAGTATAATTATTGGAAATAAAGATAAATCAAAAGTTGTAGAATTAGTTGAAGAATATATTGACAAGAAAAATAAGAAAAAATTACTTTATAAAGACTTTGATTCGACTTTTGAAGATATGTTTATTGAATCAATGAATGAACATACAAGAGCTTACGTTAAAATACAAGATGGTTGTGAAAACTTTTGTTCTTATTGTATTATTCCATATACAAGGGGAAGACAAAGAAGTAAAGATCCAAATAAAGCAATTAATGAAATAACATCGTTAGTAAAAAATGGTTATAAAGAAATTGTTTTAACAGGAATTCATACAGGACATTATGGAAGTGATCTAAATACAACTTTCCCAGAATTATTGAAAAGAATTTGTAAAATAGAAGGTCTTAAAAGACTTAGAATTTCGTCAATTGAAATAACTGAATTAAATGATGAATTTCTAGATGTTTTAAATAAGGAAACAATTATTGTTGATCATTTACATATTCCTTTGCAATCAGGAAGTGATCCAATTCTTTTAAGTATGAATCGTAAATACTTAACTGATTATTATTATAAGAAAATAGAGCATATTCGCTCTATCAGACCAAATATTTCAATTACAACTGATATTATTGTAGGTTTTCCTGGTGAAACAGAAGAGTTATTTCAAGAGACTTTAGATTTTGTTAAAAAAATAAAATTTAGTAAAATACACGTTTTTCCTTTTTCTGTAAGACAAAAAACTAAAGCTCAGTCTATGGAAAATCAAGTATTAGAATCTATAAAAAAAGATAGAGTTAAAAGATTAATGGAACTTAGTAAGACACTTGAAAGAGAATATTTAGAAAAACATATAGGAAGTATTGTTGATGTTTTAATTGAAACAAATGAAGGATGTTCGGTTGGATACACAAGTAATTATTTAAAGGTTCAAATAGAAGATATAATTGAACCTAATACGATTGTCAAAGTAAAAATAGAAAAATTAGATAATTTAGTATTGAAAGGAAGTTTATATGAGTAAAAAAAGATTAGATTATTTAAGTTGGGATGAATACTTTATGGCTATTGCTAAACTATCTTCAATGAGAAGTAAAGATCCGTCTACCCAAGTAGGAGCATGTATAGTAGGACTTGATAATAGAATTTTATCAATTGGATATAATGGAGCTCCTAATGGATTTGATGATAATAATTTTCCATGGGAAAGAAATGGTAGTATGTTAAAAACCAAATATGCTTTTGTTTGTCATGCTGAAATGAATGCTATATTAAATTATAGAGGTTCAAGAAAAGAACTTGAAAATGCCAAAATATATGTTGATTTATTTCCATGTAATGAATGTGCTAAGTTAATTATTCAGGCTGGCATTAAAGAAGTTTTATACTTATCGGATAAATTTAAAGATAAAGATGGAACACTAAAAGAAACTGATGCTGTGAAAGCAAGTAAAATGATGTTTTCTGAATGTGGCGTTACTTATCGCGAAATTACTATACCGAGAAAAATTGAGATAAATTTGCAAAAATAATCAAAATGTGCTATAATATACACTAACTAAGGGGTGGTTAGGTTGAATTTAAGAGCATATTTAATATGTCGTATTTTATTCACATTAATATTTGTGATTACATCAACAACAATTTGGTTTCAAAAAGATTGGAGCCTATATCGTTATGTAAATTCTAATGTTGTAAGTAATGAAATTGTTTTTTCAAATTTAAAACATGAAAGCGAACAAAATGATTCATACAAATTAAAAATTATAAATGAAGAAGACTTTATTCAAAACTTTAAAGTTATGGTTGTTCCAACCGTTTTAAAAAATAATGTAAGTAATAATTATATTAAATACCAAATTAATGATGGAATTGTTAGATCATTAAATATGGATGGGATAATTATGGTAGATACCATTGATATTCATGAAGAAAAAGAACTTTCTTTAAGACTTTGGATAAGTGATACCTATTTTGGAGATTTAAATTATGATGGAAGAGTTGTTGTTAGTTAATAACTCTTTTTTTATTATTTTTTTTGATTAGATTTTACAATATTTTTAATAAATGATATAATACTTTTATAAAAAAGAGGATGATAAAATGAGAACAGAAAATTCTTTAAAAAATATATTTTCAAGTTTTTTAAGTAATTTTATTTTAAATATTATAAAATTTGTATGTCGAATTATATTTGTTAAAATAATTGGAGAAGTTTATTTAGGAGTAAATGGGTTACTTTCTAATGTTTTGGGACTTTTATCTTTAGCAGAACTTGGGATAGGAACAGCCATTAATTATAGTTTATATAAACCTTTAGTTGATAATGATAAAGAAAAAATTAAATCTTTAATGAATTTTTATAAAAAGTCTTATCATATAATAGCCCTTATTGTTTTAATATTGGGACTTATTATCTTACCATTTTTACCATATTTTATAAAAGATACAACTGGAATAGAAAATTTAAACGTAATTTATTTAATATTTTTATTAAATCAAGTAATTGGATATTTATTTTCTTATAAAAGAACTTTAATTATTGCTGATCAAAAAGAGTATAAATTAGTTCCATTTACAGTTGGCTTTAATTTTTTAGTAAATGTTTTTCAAATAATATTTTTGTTTTTAACTAAAAACTATTTAGTGTATTTAATTATTCAAACCATTTTTATAGTAATTGAAAATATTGTTATAAATAATTATATAAATAAAAAATATTCTTATATGGAAGATAAAGAATCAATTAAATCGATTTCTAAAGATGAATTAAATAAAATCAAAAAAAATGTTAAAGCTTTGTTATTTCATAAAGTAGGAAGTTATGCTGTTAATTCTACTGATAATTTAATTATTTCAACAATTATAGGTATAACAGCAGTTGGATATTATTCAAATTATTCTTCTTTAATTGTTATTATTTCAGGATTTATTTATACATTTATTAGTAATATTACAGCAAGTTTTGGAAATTTAATTGTCAAAGAAAATACAAAGAAAAGATTGGAAGTATTTCGTGAAGTGAATTTTATTTATTATATTATGTATGGAATATCAACAGTTTGTTTTATTAATTTATTTAATCCATTTATTGGATTTGTATATGGAGAACATTTTGTTTTATCAATTACTTGTGTATATTTGATTACTTTTAATTATTATTTACTTGGCATGACTAATATTGTTGAAATAGTAAAATCAGCAGCTGGTTTATATGATAATGATAAATATGTACCATTATTTCAAGCAGTAATTAATTTAGTAATAAGTATTGTCTTAGGATTAAAAATAGGATTAATTGGAATTTTTATAGGAACTCTTATTAGTACACTTCTTCCTTTAACTATAAAACCAATTATTATTTATAAACATGTATTTGAAACTAGTCCTATATTATATTTAAAAGATTTTTTAAAGCAGTTTATAGTATTAATAATTTCAATTATTTTCTCTGTTTTAGGATTACATTTTTTAAGTTTTTCAAATATCATTTTAAAATTAATTATCTCTTTATTAATAAGTATTACTTGTCCAAGTATATTTATTTATATAACATATAAAAATAGTGATGTATATAAAGCTTCATTATCAAGAATAAAATTTTTGATCGAAAAAAGAAAGTTAGGTTCAAAATGAAACATGCATATTTAATTATGATTCATGATGATTTTTATGTCTTTGAAAAATTAATTCAGTTACTTGATTATGAAGAAAATGATTTATATATTCATGTTTGTAAAAAGGTTAAAAAATTTGATTTTAAAAAGTATAAAGAATTAGTTAAAAAAGCAGGTATTTATTTTACTAAAAGAATTAATGTTAAATGGGGAGACTATAGTCAAATAAAGTGTGAATTATTACTTCTTGAAAGTGCTACTAAGAATAATACTTATCAATATTACCACTTATTATCAGGAGTTGATTTACCTTTAAAAAGTCAAAAGGAAATTCATGAATTTTTTAATAAATCAGATTATGAATATGTTGCTTTTAATAAACAATTTGATTTAGATCGAGTTTTATATTATCACTTTTTTACAAGTAATTTAAAAATTAATTGTCTTAGAACAAAAATTCATTACAAATTAGTTTTTTATCAAAAAAAATTTAATATTAAAAGAAACGAAAATATTAAGTTTCAAAAAGGAGCTAATTGGTTTAGTATAACAGATACTTTAGCAAGATATATTTTATCTAAAAAGGAATTTATAAAAAAAGTGTTTAAATATACATATTGTGCAGATGAAATGTTTTTACAAACCATTATTTATAATAGTCCATTTATTAATAAAGTATATAATTTAAATGATGAATATGATTCTATTAAAAGATGTATTGACTGGAATAGAGGAAGTCCATATATATTTCGAATGGATGATTTTGATATGTTAATCAATAGTAATTGTTTTTTTGCTAGAAAGTTTTCATCTTTAGTTGATAAAAAGATAATTGATAAAATATATGAAGAATTGAGGTTTAAAAATGATTAAATATAGTGTAATAATACCAGTTTATAATGTAGAAAACTATATAAGCAAATGTTTAGATAGTTTAGTTAATCAAACATATAAAGATTTAGAAATAATTATTGTAAATGATGGAAGTACTGATAAAAGCTTGGATATTGTTTTAAATTATCAAAAAAAATATTCAAATATTAAATTATTTAATATTGATAATCATGGGCAATCCTATGCTAGAAATTATGGACTTAAATATGCAAGGGGCATTTATATTTCTTTTATTGATAGTGATGATTATGTGGATACTAATTTATTTTTAGAAATAGATAATTTTTTAAAAAATAAAAATTATGATATTGTTATGTTTAGTTATAAAGCTATATCAAAAGAGGGTAAAGTTTTATTTCAAAAGGATTTTGATGTTGATGATAATTACAATGTTTCAAGTATAGAATACTTATTTTCTGATCCATCGGTTTGGAATAAAATATATAAAAAAGAATTTTTAGATAAAATTTCATTTCATTTACCTGAAGGAATGATCTACGAAGATTATTGCTATATCCCAACTCTTATAAAATATAGTCCTAAAATAGGTTATATTAAAAAGTCATTATATTATTATGTTTATAGTGATGCATCAACAACTAGAAATATAGAATATAAAGAAAAATATGAAGATTTAATAAAAGCAAGTAATATTTTATATAATGAATTTAAAGATAGTACTTATTTGAATGAAATCGCTTTTATTATTTATTATCATTTTTTATATTTAGGATCTTTAAACTTTTATAAATTTAAAAAATATGATAAAATTGATAAGATTTCTGATTTTATGATGGAAAAATTTCCTAATTGGAGAAAAAATAAATATGTTTTAAAAAGAGATAAAAAAGAAAAATTATTAGCATATCTTTTTTATAAAAAAAGATATAAATTAATAAAATTTATGCAGACTATAAAGGGACTGATAGTATATGAAAAATAGAGTTTTAAAAAAATTAATTACCACATTGTTTTTAATATTACCATTTCTTGATATGTTAAGAACAACTGAAATAAGACATTTTGAAATATTTGGTATTAGTTGTATAGAACTAATTAACATATTATTAATTGGAATGTCACTTTTTATTACTATTATAAAAATTTTTAAAGATCGAAAAAAACATTTATTATATTTATTTTTATTTATAATAATTTCTGGTATTTATATGATATTTCATTATCAAAATTTAATGAAATTTAATACAAATTTATTAAATTTTATAGACTTTAATTTTATAAGAGAATCTTTTTATATTTTTAGAGTTTATATGTTACCTATTTTCTTATTATTTATCTTACTTGAAAATAAAGATATTTTTGATGGTAAATATTATCTTAATATATCAAAATTAATTATATTTATAATAAGTTTTAGTATTATAATTTTAGATATTTTTAAGTTATCATATATATCTTATAGTGCTACTAATAATTTTGTAGAAAGAAATCTATTTGATTATTTTTTATATCAAGGAGATTGGAAATTATTATCTGCTCGTGGGTGGTTTGATTCAGCTAATGAATTAAGTGCTATTTTACTGATGTTATTTCCTGTTAATATTTATTTACTTTATAAAGAAAAGAAAAAAACAAATTATTGCTTATATATTATGCAATTTTTGGCAATGATTTTACTTGGTACTAGAACTAGTGCTTATGGTGCACTTTTGGTTAGTATTGTATTATTAATTGGATATATAGTATATACTTCTATTAGAAAAGAAAAATATAATTCTAAATTTTTAAAAGATTATGTTATTATGACCCTAACCCTTACTATCTATTTAGTCATTTCTCCATTTATGCTTGGTCAAATTAATGATAGCAATTATGATTTTTCTATTCAAAATATGGATGCTTATAAAAAACTTCAAGATACTAATGAAGAACTTGATCAATTAATAAAACAATATGCAAGCGAATATTTAATTAATCCAGTTTATTTTGATTATTATCCTATTCAAAACGACACTGAATTTTGGCTTAAAATTGCAAATAGAGATCGTGTTTTAAATAGTAATGATCGAAATTTAAAAATAGAAATTCTAAATAGAGTAAAAGAAAGAAATAATAATAAAATGGATAAATATTTAGGAATGGGATATACTCTTGGTTTTATTGATTTTGAAAGAGATTATATCTATCAATACTATATATTAGGTTTATTTGGTATTTTATTATTTATTGTTCCGTATTTTATTGTATTAATTTATAATATTATAAAAGTCTTATTTAATTTAAAGAAAAATTTTAAGTATATAACTTTAATATCAATTATGTCTCCTTGTTTAATTCTTTTAGCAGCTTATTTTTCTGGTCATGTTTTTGGATGGGTAAGTCCTATGATGAATCTCGTATTATCTCTGGGTTTACTAAACGTTATTGTAGATGAAAATTATAAAAAAGTTTAATTAAAATATTATATTTTAAATTTAATGTTTTTATTTTTCAATTTAATGATATAATTTTATTAGGAGATTAGTTATGAAGATAAGTGTAATAGTACCTGTTTATAATGTAGAAAAATATCTTAAAAAATGTTTAGATAGTTTAATAAATCAAACTTTAAAGGAAATAGAAATAATTGTTGTAAATGATGGAAGTCCTGATGAAAGCGAGAAAATAATTTTAGAATATCTTAAAAAATATCAGAATATTAAATATTATAAAAAAGAAAATGCTGGATTAAGTTCTGCTAGAAATTATGGACTAGATAAAGCGGAAGGGGAATATATATCATTTGTTGATAGTGATGATTATATAGATTCAACTATGCTTCAAAAAATGTATGAAAAAGCCAAGAATGAAGATTTAGATATCGTAGTATGTGATAGTATAGAAGTATATGAAAATAAAAATGTTTTAAAGAAATCAAATTTTGGCTATAGTAGTTGTGATGTAAAAAATTATATTTTATCTCCTCCAATGGCATGTACTAGAATTTATAAAAAATATTTGTTTAATAAAGTAAGGTTTACAGAAAACATCTTTTATGAAGATTTATATTTAACACCAAGTTTAGTTAATTATACTAAAAAAATAGGATTTTTAAATGAAGGATTATATTATTATGTTCAAAGAAATGGTTCAATTATGAAACAACTTGAATATAATGAAAAATTAATGGATATATTTAAAGTTTTAAAACATAATCAAGATGTTTTAACAGATTTTCCTTGTGAAGTTGAATTTTTATATATTAGTCATTTATTAAGAAGTGCATCACTCAGGTTTATAGATTATAAAAATAGTCGAGAATTAATAGATAAAATTGTTTTAGAAATAAAAACAAATTATCCAAATTATAAAAAAAATAAGTATTATAAAAAATCAAGTTATAAATTAAAAATAATATGTAATTTAGCATATAATAAACAAATTATTTTGTTAAAATTATTAAAAAAAGTATGGTGAATTTAAATGAAAATAAGTGTAATTGTACCAGTTTATAATGTAGAAAAATACCTAAAAAGGTGTTTAGATAGTTTAGTTAATCAAACCTTAAAAGAAATAGAAATAATTGTTGTAAATGATGGAAGTCCTGATGAAAGTGAAAAAATAATTTTAGAATATCTTGAAAAATATAGGAATATTAAGTATTATAAAAAAGAAAATGCTGGATTAAGTGTTGCTAGAAATTATGGAATAAGTAAGTCAAGTGGCGAGTATATTGCATTTGTTGATAGTGATGATTATGTAGATACTTCGATGCTTCAAAAAATGTATGAAAAAGCTAAAGAGAAAGATTATGATGTAGTTGCATGTTCTGTTAGTATGGTTTTAGATGATGGAAAATATATTTCTACGGTTAAAACTGGTTTAAAAAATGATAATTCTGATATTAAAGAGAATATGATAACAATTTATCCATCAGCATGGAATAAAATTTATAAAAAAGAATTGTTTGATAAAGTTTTATTTAAAAAAAATGTTTGGTTTGAAGATGTTGAATTTTTGTATAGATTATTTCCATATATTAATAATATAGGAATTGTTAATGAAAGTTTATACTATTATGTTCAAAGGGATGGTGCAATTACTAAAACATATGATAAAAGATTATATGATTATATTAAAAATTGGAACTCTATTTTGGAGTTTTATAAAAATAATAATTTTTATGATGAATATAAAAAAGAACTTGAATATTGTTATGTTAGATATTTATATGCAACATTTATTAAACGATCAATTAACTTATCAAAAAAAGAATTTGATAGTGCTGTTTTAGAAGCTAGATCCAATGTCGAAAAGAATTTTAAAAATTATAGAAAAAATAAATATTTTTATAAAAGTTTAAAAGGAATCTATTTAATACTTTTTAATAAATATTTAGCAAATATATATTATAAAATTTCCAATATAAAAAAGAAATAAATTAAATGGGTGATAATATGAAAAAAGTTTTATTTTTACAAGTGGAAGGTAATTCTTGTGGAGGAGTGTGGTTTGTTAATAAAACTATTGGAGAAGAATTAATAAAACATGGATACTCTGTTTTGATAATGTCTGTAAGAGACTCTGGAGGTAAAAAATTAGAACATAATAAAAAATTAAATGTTTCTATTGTAAATTCACTTGATCCTTGGCAAATTACTCATTTTGAAGATATAAAAAAAGAGTTAAGAAAATTTCATATTTTATCATCATTTAATCTAATTTTAAAAAAAATAAAAGAAGAAATTAAATTAAAAAAAGATTTTAATTATATAAGAAAATATATTATAAAAGAGAACTTTGATTATATTATTACAAGTCACTATCAATTGTTAGATTGCATCCCTAAAAAATATTTAAAAAGAACAATTCATGAACAACATACATCTTTTGAAACATCTTATTCTCACGCAGCAACAAGAAAAACATTAGATAAATATAATGGGTTGGTTAAATATTTGTGGTTATCTAAAAGTTCGTCTCATCTTGCTAAAGAAAAAGGTTATAAAAATAGCACCTATATTTATAATCCTGTAAGGTTTAAAAGTTTAAACACCTCATCTCTTGAGAATAAAAAATTAATTACTATTGCAAGAATAAGTGAAGAAAAAAGAATTGATTTAATGATAAATATTGTTAATGATCTTTTAAAAGATCCTCTCTTAAAAGAGTGGTCTTTAGATATTTATGGTGATGGTCCATTAAAAGATAAGTTAATGACGATAAATTATGATAAAAATAAAATTAGATGGATGGGATCTGTAAACCTTGTTTCAGATGTTTTATTAAAAGCGTCTATTAATTTAAATACATCACTTTTTGAAGGATTTGCAATGGGAATATTAGAAGCTAATGAATGTGGTGTTCCAACTATATCTTTTCGTTTTGGAGAAAGTATAGATGAGGAAATAATTAATAATAAAACAGGTATTATTGTTGAACAAAATGACATATTATCATATAAAGAAAAATTAAAAGAGTTAATGCTTGATAATGATAAATTAAAAGAATTATCAAATAATTCGAAAGAATTTTCAAAGAATTTTCAAGTAGAAAATATAATAAAAGACTGGCTTGATTTATTTAAAAGTTTAGACTAGAAAGGATTGTTATGAAAAAAGTTATGTTTATATCATCTACTGGAGGACATTTATCGGAAATGTTACAACTTGAACCACTATTTAAGTATTATGATGTTTCAATTGTAACAGAAAAAACTAAGTCAAATTTGTATTTAAAAGATAAATATAAGAATGTAAATTATTTAGTTTATGGTACTAAGTCTCATCTGTTTCCATATTTATTTAAATTTACTTATAATTGTTTTAAGTCTATATATATTTTTTTAAAAATAAAACCAGATGTTGTTGTTACAACAGGAACTCATACAGCAGTTTGTATGTGTTATATTGCCCATTTTTTTAAAAAAAAGGTTATATTTATTGAAACTCTCGCCAATAGAACAAGTAGAACTAAGTCTGGTAAGATGGTGTATCCAATTGCTGATTATTTTATTGTTCAATGGAAAAGTATGTTAAAATTATATCCAAAGGCAATATATGGAGGATGGATTTATTAAATAAGGAGGAGTTATGATATTAGTAATTCTTGGTACAAATGATAAACAATTTACAAGATTGTTAGAAGAAGTTGATCGATTAATTGATAAAAAAATGATAAAAGAAGAAGTTGTAGTTCAAGCAGGTTTTTCTAAAAATTATGTTTCTTCTAACATGAAAATATTTGATTTAATTAGTTCCGATAAATTTGAAAAACTAATTTCTGATGCTAATTTTATTATTACTCATGGTGGAGTTGGAACTATTTTAACAGGACTTCGATATTCTAAAAAAATGATCGCTGTTCCAAGACTTAAAAAATATAAGGAACATGTTAATGATCATCAATTACAAATAATTGATAATTTTAAAGAAGAAGGATATGTTATAGGTATACATGATGTATCAGAACTTGAAAGCGCTTTAAGAAAAGTTAAAAGTTTTAAGCCTAAAAAATATAATAGCAATAAAGAATATATGTTGAATATAGTTAAAGAATGTATAGATAAATAATAAATTTAATTGTAATATATTTTTGAAATGAGGATATTATAGATATGAAAATTAATAAGAAAGTAATTTGGTTATTAATTATTATAGTACTTTGTATTATTTTAGGATATTTTTTATTCCATAATAAAGAAATTAATTTAGACATAAAACAAATACCTAAAAAAATTAATTATAGTGATTATTATCATGATACTGTTAAAACGTTAAATGAAAAGATTTTATATAAATTTGATAATGAAACTTTTACTGAAGTTGGTAAGATATCAAGTGATGTTTTAGTAAATCTAAGTCAAGATGAATTTCTTAAAGATGGGTACTTTAAAATTAAAGATATGGATTATTACATTACTTATCAAGAATTAGAAGAAGCTCAAGCACTTATAATAGATAATCATTGGAAAAATTATATTCCATATAATGAGAGTGTAAAAACAATTGATAAAACAAATTTATATTTAAACGATAAGTTAATTTATGCTATTGATTATGAAATGAATTTACCAATTATTATTAAAGAAAGTAATTATTATGGAGTTATTTATAATGATCAATTATTTTATGTGAAAAAGGATGAAGTTGATGTAAATGATTCTAATAATACTAATTTAACACATACAAATGGATTTGCAACTTTAGTTTATCATTTTACTTATGATTCAAGTAATAATGAGGAAAAACGTGATTGTCTCGCTGCTAATTCAACAATTTGTTTAAGTGATAAAGTATTTGATGAACAAATGGAATATTTAAAAGATAGTAATTTTTATACACCAACTATGAATGATGTTGAAATGTTTATTGATGGAAAAATACAATTACCTGAAAAAACTGTTTTAATTACAATTGATGATGGTTATTTTGTAAATGCCAGTATTAAAGTTCTTGAAAAATATGATTTACATGCAACCTTATTTTTAATAGGAGAATATTTAAACCCTGATGATTATAAATCTGATAGTTTAGAGATTCATTCACATACATATGCTTTACATTATGCTGGTGCGTGTCCTGGAGGACAAGGAAGTCCGATTAAGTGTCTTGATAGAGAAATTATTCTTGCTGATTTAAAGAAAAGTCGTGATCAGTTAAATGGATCAAATGTATTTTGTTATCCATTCTTTGAATATAATGACTATGCTATTAGTTTATTAAAAGAAGCAGGATTTACAATGGCATTTGCAGGCGGAAGACAAAAAATAAAGGTTGGTAGCAATAAAATGAAACTTTCAAGATATGGTATTATAAATACCACTACTTTATCTGATTTTAAAAAAATTGTAAATTAATAAGCTTTATATCAATTAAAAAAATATGTCTAGATAATTAGAACATATTTTTTTATAATAGTTTTTTTTTAATTCTTTAATTTATGAAAAAAAACGGGTAAATTTGACAAATTTGATTGCTTTACATAATAATATTTGCTATAATTTTCTTTGTAAAGGTAATTGAGGTGTTGCAATGGCTAAAAAAAAGACAAGTAAAAAAATAAAAATAGTATATATTATAGTAAGTATAATACTAGCTATCTTAATGGCTATTAATTCTTTTTTAATATTTAAGTATGATGTTTTACCAGTTAAGTATTTAACAGCATTTATATTTATTGTTGATATTCTTCCAATTTTTTTCATATTCTTTATTATTAAAAAGAATATTATTAAGCCTGTTAAAATATTTTCACTTATTGTATCTATTATATATATAATTATATTAAGTTTTTCATTTTTCTACTTAAATAAAACATTTAATTTTATTGATTCTTTAAATGATAATTTACATCAAAAAGAAGATTATTATATAAAAGTCTTGGAAAACTCTGATATAAAAGATATTGCTTCTTTAAAAGGTAAAAAAATTGGAATTTATAAGAATTCTAGTTATGATGATTTAGTAAAATTATTAGATAAAAAAGTTTCGGTTGAAGCTATTTCTTATGATGATCCAATTAAATTATTTGAAGATTTACAAGAAAATAAAATAGATGCTATTTTATTAAATGACACGATTTTAGGCCTTCTTGAAACAGAGTTATCTTACATGAAGTTAAAATTAAAAAATGTTGATATAATTTCAGTTTCTTTAAAAAATAATAGTAACGATATTGTTAAAATAGTTGATGTTACAAATACACCTTTTAATATTTATATAGCTGGTGGAGATGCATTTGGTTCAATTGATAAAGTTATGAATACCGATGTTAATATGATAGTATCAATTAATCCTAATACGCATCAAATTCTTTTAACATCTATTCCAAGAGACTATTATGTATTACTTCCTGGCCAAGGAGAAAATGCATATGATAAATTAACACATGCAGGATACTATGGTGTTGAAGAAAGTGTTCTTGCTATAGAAAATCTTTTAGACATAGATATTAACTACTATGCTAAGATTAATTTTTCAACAATTGAAAAAGTTGTTGATGCAATTGGTGGAGTTGATGTTAATAGTGACTTTAAGTTTTGTCAAGATGGAAGCACTACAATGTGCTATAAAAAAGGAATAAATCATTTAACAAAAGATACTGTTTTGCCTTTTGCAAGAGAAAGACATGCATTTAAAGATGGCGATGTCCAAAGAGTAAAAAATCAACAAAAAGTATTAGAAGCAATTGTTGATAAGATATCTTCGTCAAAGACATTAATTTTAAGCTATACAGATATTTTAGATGCGATTAGTTCTAGTTTTTTAACTAATATTGATACTAAAAGTATAAGTAGGCTTGTAAAATTACAACTTAATGATATGCCTAAGTGGGAATTTGAAACTCAAAACTTAACGGGATATGACGGAAGTGCTAGATGTTATTCTATTCCAAGTATGGAATTATATGTAATGAAACAAGATAGTGAATCTGTTAAAAATTCAAAGGAAAAAATAGAACAGTTTTTTAAAAAATGATGTAATGTAGTGTGGTGATTTTTATGAGAATATTATTTATAACTTCAGATTATCAAACTCCTGATGCGGGAAGTAATATTTATACAGATTTAGCAGAAGCACTAAATAATGCTAATCACAGTGTAAAAGTGGTAGTTGCGGAAGAAAGAAAAAAAATTAATGAAACCAAATTAAATGAAGAAAATGGAATTTCGGTTTTAAGAGTTAAAACAGGGAATTTATATGAAGTAGGCTTTGTAGAAAAAACAATAACTTTTTTAAAAATTTCTAGAGATTTAATAAAAGGAATAAAAAAGTATTATAACAATGAACAATATGATTTAATACTATTTCAGTCTCCTCCTGTTACTTTTCATACAGTTGTTAAGTGGGCTATGAAAAAATATAAAGCCAAGTCTTACTTGATGATGAAAGATATTTTTCCTCAAAATGGCGTTGATATTGGTTTATATAAAAAGAATAGTTTAGTGTATTACTTTTTTAGATATCATGAGAGAAAATTATATAAAGTTAGTAGTAAAATAGGTTGTATGTCACAAAAAAATATTGATTATTTAATTGAACATAACCCATATTTAGATAAAAGTAAGTTTGAGTTATTTCCAAATACTGTAAAGGTTTCATCAAGATATAAAATATCCGAAGAAGAAAAAAATAAAATAAGAAAGAAATATGGTTTAAAGGATAATGATATTGTTGCAATATTTGGTGGCAATTTTGGAAAACCTCAAGGACTTGATTTTTTAGTTGATGTTATTGATTTATATAAAAATAATGAAAATTTGAAGTTTGTTTTAATAGGACGAGGAACAGAAAAAAAACGTATTTTTAAAATAGTTAAAGAAAGAAACTATCAAAATGTTTTAATGTATGATTATATTCCAAGAAATGATTATGAAATACTTAGTTCTGCATGTGATATTGGACTTATATTTTTGGATAGGAGATTTACAGTTCCTAATTTTCCTTCAAAAACGCTTTCGTATTTTGAATGTCAATTGCCTATTATGGCTGCGATAGATGTAAATACTGATTATGGTGAAATGTTAGAAAAAACTAAATGTGGTTATTGGGTTGAGAATGGGAATTTAAAAGCCTATAAAAATAAATTTGATAAATTATTAAATAATGAAAAGTTACGTCATGAATTTGGTAGAAATGGAAGACGATATTTTGAAAAGGAATGTAATGTTTTAAAATCAGTAAAGATCTTAGAAAAGGAGATGCTATAATGTTTAAAGATAAAGTATTATTAATAACTGGTGGAACAGGTTCATTTGGAAATGCAGTTTTAAATAGATTTCTAAATACAGATTTAAAAGAAATTAGAATTTTTTCAAGAGATGAAAAAAAACAAGAAGATATGCGCATTAAATACAAGAATGATAAAATTAAATTTTATATAGGGGATGTTAGAGATTTTGGAAGTATTGACGATGCAATGGATGGAGTTGATTATGTATTTCATGCAGCAGCATTAAAACAAGTTCCATCGTGTGAATTCTTTCCAATTCAAGCTGTTAAAACGAATATTTTAGGAACAGATAATGTGCTTGAAGCAGCAATTAATCATAATGTAAAAAAAGTAATTGTATTAAGTACTGATAAAGCAGCATATCCAATCAATGCTATGGGAATGAGTAAAGCTATGATGGAAAAAGTTGCGATTGCTAAGGGACGTGATTTAAAACCTGGCCAAACAGTAATTTGTAGAACCAGATACGGAAATGTAATGGCATCTAGGGGATCAGTAATTCCACTTTTTGTTGATCAAATTAAAGAAGGCAAACCATTAACAATTACAAATCCTAAAATGACAAGGTTTATGATGACCTTAGAAGATGCTGTTGACTTGGTTTTATACGCATTTAAAAATGGAGAACAAGGTGATTTATTTGTTCAAAAAGCTCCAGCTGCAACCATTGAAACGTTAGCTAAAGCTGTTAAGAATTTAAAAAATAGTGATGTTCCAATTAATTGTATTGGAACTCGTCATGGTGAAAAATTATATGAAGTTTTAGTCACTAAGGAAGAGATGGTAAATGCTATTGATATGGGTAATTATTATAGAATACCAGCTGATAATCGTAATTTAAATTATCAAAAATATGAAAATGCAGGCAATGCTGATTTAGATACTATTGAAGAATATAATTCCCATAATACTGAAAGATTAAATGTTAAAGAAATGGAAGAACTTCTAAAAAAAATAGATTTATTTAAGTAGGTGAATATGAAAGTATTAGTAACAGGTAGTAATGGATTTATTGGAAAAAATTTAATTTCACATTTACAGGAAATAGCTGATATTGAAATCATTAGTTATGATATTAATGATTCGTTCAATAAAATTGAAAAGAATATCGATGATATCTCTTTTGTTTTTCATTTAGCAGGAGTAAACAGACCACAATCAGTTAAAGAGTTTTATGAAGGAAATAGTGACTTAACAAAAAAAATAGTTGACTTAATTAAAGATAAGAATATTCCTTTACTAATAACATCTAGTATACAAGCTGTTCTTGATAATGATTATGGTAAAAGTAAAAAAATAGCTGAAGAGTATATTAAAGACAATTTGAATAATTATTATATATTTAGATTACATAACGTTTTTGGTAAGTGGTCAAGACCAAACTATAATTCGGTTGTTGCAACTTTTTGTTATAATATTGCAAATGATTTAGAAATAACAGTAAACGATGAAAAAAAAGAGCTAGAATTAATTTATATTGATGATATTATTGAAGAATTTATTAGAGTATTAAAAGGAAATAAACCAGATGAAAAAATTGATGGATACTGCTATATTAATCCAAAATATAAGGTAACACTTGGATATCTTGCAAGTAAAATTTATGAATTTCGTGATAGTATGAGTTCAATATATGTTCCAAATACAGGAAATGATTTTATAAAAAAATTATATTCAACGTTTGTTAGTTATTTACCTCTTGATAAAACTTATGTAAGTGCTAAAAAGAATGTTGATGAAAGAGGATCATTTACAGAACTTGTAAGAACAAACGAAAGTGGTCAGTTTTCTGTATCATTTTCTAAACCTGGTATTGTGAGAGGCAATCATTATCACCACACAAAATTAGAAAGATTTATTGTCATTAAAGGAAAAGCTAAGATAAGTTTTAGTAGTGTTATAGATAATTCAAAATATTCTTTTTATGTTGATGATAGTGATATAAAAATAGTAACTATTCCAGTAGGATATACACATAATATTGAAAATATTGGTGATTCAGAAATGATTCTAGCTATTTGGTGTAATGAATTATTTGATGAGAATCATCCGGATACATTTTATAGGAAGGTTGTGGAATAATGTCTGGTTTTATATGTTTGTTTTTTCCGTCTTTTATTACCCTTAACATAATTAAAAATAGAAACCATTTATCATATAAAGATTTAATAATTAAATATCCTTTATATAATCTTATTATTAATTTAATAGTATTTGTAATAATAGTTCTTTTCAAAAATGAGGATTATGTTGTTATATCTGAAAATTTTAATATGATGATGTTTAATATTAGATATATTTTATTAGCATCTATTATTGCTATAATTATTCCCTATATAAAAGAATTTTTATTTAAAAACATTAAAGTAAAACTATTGTTTTTAAAAGGAAAAGAAAATAATGAAAAATAAAATATTTACTATTTTATCATGGATAATTTTAGTAGTTTCTATTTTATTATTGTATAGTTCATTTTGGGTAAAAGGAACTTTTGGATTATTAAATTTTGATTCTTTATTATATCACTTAAATACAAATTTTTCAGGTACATCTTCGGATATGATCTTTAGTTTTATTTATAATCCATTATTAAAAACAATTATTACTATTATTATAATTGTAATAATTGTTAATCATAAGTATGATTATAAACCATATTTAGTTTTTAAAATTTTTAAATTTAAAGAGAAAAAAGTAGATTTATTTCATTTAATTAAAAAGATTAGATTAATGCTTTCTATTTTTCTATTTATAGTTGTTATTATTTTTATAATTTTTTATTTTAATGTCTTAGAATACTATAAAAATACAATTACATATTCAACTTTTATTGAAGAAAACTATGTAAATCCAGAAAATACTAATATTAAATTTAATAAAAAGAAAAATTTAGTTCATATTTATGTAGAATCTTTTGAAAACACTTTTTTTTCTAAGGAATATGGTGGGGCATATGATGATAATTTGCTTCCAAATTTAACAGGTTATCTAAATAATGAAATAATGTTTTTAAATCCAAATGGAGGAGGATTTTATAATTCAAGAGCAACAGGATGGACGATAGCTGCTATGGTTGCCCAAACAGCTGGTGTTGGATTAATTGTTCCAGTTAATGGTAATGAATATGGTATTAATTCTTCTTTTCTTCCTGGTGTATATGCAATGGGAGATATTTTAAACAAAGAAGGTTATAATCAAACTTTATTAATTGGATCTGATGCAAACTTTGCAGGGCGAAAGAGTTATTTTCAACAGCATGGTAATTATCAAATAAAAGATTATTTATATGCTAAAGAAAATAATTTGATTCCAAAAGACTATTATGTTTGGTGGGGATATGAAGATAGTAAATTATTTTCATTTGCTAAAGATGAACTGCTTGATTTATCAAGTAAGAATGAACCATTCAATTTAACTTTATTAACCACTAATACCCATCATATAGGAGGATATCTTGAAGAGGATTGTGAAGTTAAATATAATGAACAATTAAAAAATGCCATTCTTTGCACGGATTTACAGTTGTATGAATTTGTTGAATGGATAAAACAACAAGATTTTTATAATAATACTACTATTGTTATAACAGGTGATCATTTGAGTATGGAACCATCTTTCTTTAATGATCTTGGAACCTATGAAAGAACTAATTTTAATATGTTTATAAATGCAAATTATAAAACAGTTAAGAATACAAATAGATTATTTTCAACACTTGATTTGTTTCCAACTATTTTGAGTAGTATAGGCGCAGAATTTGATGGAAATAAATTAGGACTTGGAACTAATTTATTTTCAAATGAAAAAACTCTATATGAAATATATGGAAGAGATTATGTAGAAAGTGAATTAAGTAAATCATCAAGATTTTATCAATATGAAATTTTAGAAAAAAAGAAGTAGTAATATGTTATAATATAGATATAAGGAGTAAATATGAAAAAATTAAAAGTAATGGTTGTCGTTGGAACAAGACCAGAGATAATTAGATTATCAGAAGTTATCAAAGCAATAGATAAATATTTTGAACTTGTTTTAGTTCATACAGGACAAAACTATGATTATACATTAAATCAAGTTTTCTTTGATGAATTTAAACTAAGAAAGCCAGATTATTATTTAGATGCCCCAGGTGCTCATTTAGGAGAAACGATAGGCAATATAATTTCTAAAAGTTATGAAGTAATTAATAAAGAAAAACCAGATGCATTGCTTGTATTAGGTGATACAAATAGTTGTCTTGCTGCATATTCTGCTAAAAGACTAAAAGTACCAATTTTTCATATGGAAGCAGGAAATCGTTGTTTTGACTTTAATGTTCCAGAAGAAATAAATAGAAGAGTAGTTGATCATGTAAGTGATGTTAATTTAGCTTATACTGAAAATGCAAGACGTTATTTAATAAATGAAGGAATTAAAAATGACTTTTTATATGTAACAGGTTCTCCGATGACAGAAGTATTATTAAAAAATATGGATTCAATTGATGAATCAGACATTTTACAAAAATTAAACTTAAAAGAAAGAGACTATTTTGTTGTTTCAGCTCATCGTGAAGAAAATATTGATATCGAAAAGAATTTTCTTGAACTTGTAAATAGTTTAAATAAAGTAGCGGATGTTTATAAAAAGAAAATAATCTTTTCAACTCATCCAAGAACTGCTAAAAAAATAAAAGAAAAAAATATTAAATTTAATGATTTAATCATTAATATGGAACCTATGGGATTTTTTGATTATGTTAAATTACAAAAACATGCTTATTGTGTTTTATCAGATAGTGGAACTATTCCAGAAGAATCAGCTGTTTTAAATTTTCCTGGTGTTTCAATGAGAAATTCTACAGAACGTCCAGAAGCACTTGATGCAGGAAGTATTGTTCTTGGAAGTGTTCGTGAACGTGATCTCTTAAATGCAATTGATATTATAGTTAATTCTCATAAAGAAAATAGGGATAATCCAGTAAAAGATTATAGAGATACTGATGTATCATTAAAGGTTGTAAATATTATTCAAAGTTATTACAATATAGTTAATGAAAGAGTTTGGAAAAAGTAATATGAAAAAATTAGTGCAAATAAATGTTGTGTGTAATGGTTCAACTGGAAAAATAATGTGTGATATTGCAAAAGAAGCAGATAAGAAAGACTATGACACATATTGTTTTTTTGGAAGAGGAAAAAAAAATGAGAATCTTAAATGTGAAAAAATAGAGTCTTCTCTTTCAGTATACTTTCACTTATTGTTAGCACGTCTTGGTTTTAATGGCCATGGTTCTTTTTTTGCGACTAAAAGATTAGTTAGAAGATTAAAAAAAATAAAACCTGATGTCATTCATTTACATAATATACATGGTTATTACATTAATTTAAAAATTCTATTTAACTATTTAAAAAATGATTATAAAGGTAAAATAATTTTGACTTTACATGATTGCTGGGCTTTTACAGGGCATTGTTCATATTTTACTATGAATTGTTGTAATAAATGGCATGATGGTTGTAGTAATTGCCCCCAACTAAAATCTTATCCTAAAGAGTTTTTTGATACAACTAAAAGAGAGTATAAATTAAAAAAAGAATTATTTACAGGATTAAATAACCTTACTATTATAACACCATCTATTTGGTTAAAAAAACTTGTTAAAAAATCTTTCTTAAAAGAATATAAAATAGAAGTTATTAATAACGGAATTAACATAGATATCTTTAAACCTACATATGATGAAACCATTTATGAAAAATATTCGATTTCAAAGGATAAAAAAATTATTTTAGGTGTTGCTAATATTTGGGAAGAGAGAAAGGGATTAAAAGATTTTATAGAACTTAATAAGTATTTAGATTTATCGAAATATCAGATGGTAATAGTTGGCATAAAAAAATATAACAAGTTAAATATTCCTGATAATATAATTTTAATTGAAAAAACTGATAATCAATATGATTTAGCTTGTCTTTACACTATTTCTACTGTTTTATTTAATCCAACATATGAAGATAATTATCCAACTGTTAATTTAGAAAGTATGGCATGTAATACAAAAGTAATAACTTACGATACTGGGGGATGCAAAGAGCAGATTGAGTTATTTAAATTTGGATATATTATAGAAAAAAAAGATTATCAGAAATTAATTAAGATTATAGAAGATATTACAAAAGATGAGTTTAATAATATAATTTTTAGTACTCAAAAAATGATTGATAATTATATAGATATATATTAGAAAGAGGTTTTTTATGAAAATATTGTATATTTCGTCTGGGCCATCCAAAAAAGAATATAAATATATTCAAAGTATGGTTAAAGATGACGATTTGAATAGTAGTTACGGAATGCCAGAAGCTAGTTATAAATTTCATAAATTAATTAGAGAAGGATTAATAGAAAATGATTGTATAATCGAATCTTTAGTTGGTAGATCTGTATCTTATAAAACTCATTCTGGTTTAATTTGGAAAAAACATAAAAGTTTAGAAAATAAAATTTTATATAGGCATTTGTTTTTTATAAATTTACCAATTATTAAACAATTATGTATATGCATAGAAATGTTTTTTTCAATACTTTTTTGGTTGCTTAAAAATAGAAAAGAGAAAAAAGCAATTATTATAGATGGTTCATATGTAACAGTTTTACCAGTATTGAATTTAGTAACTTTGTTTTCGAATACTAATAAAATAGCAATTATATGTGATGTATATAATTATATGGCAGATGTTAAAGATGCTAATGTAAAAACAAATCTTCGCAATATGATTATGAATAAAATAATGAAATATCAGTATCGACAAATAGATGGTTTTGTTTTTTTAACAAAGGAAATGAGCAAAATACCTGCGTTTAAAGATAAACCATTTGTTGTAGTAGAAGGAATTGTAGACAAGGAAATTAGTGAAAAAACAAAGTTTGATAATTATATAATGTATGCTGGTGCCTTGAGAAGTGAATATGGAGTAGAGAGATTAATCAAAGCATTTACATCGTTAGAAAATAATGATTTTGAATTGCTATTATTTGGAAACGGCAATTATGTATCAGAGATAAAAAAAATAGCATCATTAAACAAAAAAATTAAATACATGGGAAAAAAATCTCTAGAAGAAGTATATGAATATGAAAAAAATGCAACTTTGTTAGTAAATCCACGTTTTGTAAAAGATGAATATACTAAATATTCATTTCCATCTAAAAATTTAGAATATATGCTATCAGGTACTCCTCTTTTAACTGGTTCATTACCAGGAATGCCTGAAGAATACTATGATTACGTTTATTTAATTGAAGATGATTCTGTTGATTCATTAAAATCTGCATTAAAAAATATTTTAAAAAAACCACTTCAAGAGTTAAAGAAAAATGGACGGAAAGCTCAAAAATTTATTTCTACTTGTAAAAATAAATATGTGCAAACAAAAAAAATAATCGAATTAGATAAAAATATATCACACATGAAAAATACTAAAAAAAATGTACACACAATATTCAATTTTAATGGAATCAATAAGTATATTCCAATAATTCTAAGTGGTGGGTTCTTTTTATGTACCATTCTATTATTTATTTTTGGTCCATATGATTGGCATATTAATAATGCTAATGAAGTGTATTCTTTTTTAATAGCATCATTTGTTTTTTTGATTTTTGGCTATTGCCTTGCAATTAAATTTTCAAAAATTTATTCAGTAAGCAAATATTATGATATAAATAAAATATTATCAGTATGTATTGTTATATATATACTTATATATATTCCAACAGTTTATATAAGAACTGGTAAATTGTATCCAGATATTATAACAGGTATATTTAATAGTGGATATGCTTATAGTATTGCGCATAGTTCCAATAGTACATTAATTGAATATCTAAGAATTATCTTTTCTCCGTTTATTGTAATAGTAACCCCTTTGTGTTTTTTATATTTTAAAAATTTAAGCAAAGTTAATAAAATACTTGGAATTATTTGTACACTTTTAACATTGTTTTTAGGAATATCATGTGGTATAAGTAAACAATTTGCTGATTTTGTTATTCAAGTATTTATCTTTTCAAGTTTATTATTTTTTTCTAATAATTTTAAATCAGCAAAGAAAAAATTATTTTTAGTATTGTTTTTAATCTTGGTATCTGTTTCTTTTATATTATATTATAAAACTATAATGACTAATAGAATAAGTACCGATATTGATGCGAACAATAAAATTAATAATTCAGAAATTGTTTTAAGTGAAGAACAAAAAAATAATCATATAAATGATAACAATATAAATAATAGTAGTTTAGAAATTATAGACAACAAAAAATCTTTAGCAGTAGAAGAAAATTTAAATTCAGAAAAAATTGAGAATACAATGAAATCATATTCGACATTTGGATATGCAAATTTACGAAAAAATAATTTTATCATAGATTTATTGCCATCAAAATTAAAAACAGCAACTTTATACTTAATAAGTTATATCACTCATGGATACAAGGGATTATCATTTGCAATGAGTAAAGATTTTACTTCGGCATATGGTTTAGGTTTTTCAGAATTTGCAAGACACAATGTTTCTAGGTTATTTGGAAAAGATTTTGAAGAAAAAATATATAAAAGAACTTATATGAGTAAAATTGAGGAAAATGGATGGTATACATTAGATGTTTGGTCGTCATTTTTCGTTTATCCTGCTTCTGATATTGGGTTTATTTTAACAGTTGTTTTGATGCTATTTATAGGTTTTGCATTCGGATACTCATGGAAAGACACTTTAATTACTGGAAACATGTATTCTGCTATTTGTTCTTATAACTTTATTATAATGGTATTTTATTTATCTGCTAATAACCAATTATTTCAGACAGGAGAATCTTTTGTTTCTAGTTTCATATTTTTTGTAATATATATATTTCAAATTTTAAATAGGAGGTTGAGTTTAAAATGATAAAAACCTCAATATTATTAATGATATGTGTATTATTTAGTAAAATATTTGGTTTTTTAAGGGAAATTATCATTGCTTCTTATTATGGAACGTCTTTAAAAACTGATGCCTTTTTTGTAGCTCAAAATATCCCAACTATTGCATTTGCAGCGGTTGGGGCTGCTATATCTGTTGCAGTTATCCCAATATATACTAAATTACTTAAAAAGGATAAAAAAGAAGCTTCTTATTTTATTAATAATTTAATAACAATATCATTTTTAATAACAACTCTTTTAATGATAATATGCGTAATTTATGCGAAAAATATTGTGTTATTAGTAGCTCCATCACTTTCAAATGATGGTATAAAACTAGCATCTAAGATGTTAGTAATATTATCGGTTACAATTTATTTTACTATGTTTAGTTACGTATTAGGTGGAATGTTAAATTCTCATAACAAATTCTATATTCCTCAACTCGCAGCTATACCATATAATATCATTTCAGTTTTGTCAGTAATACTTTTTTCTAAAAAAATTGATATATGGGCGCTTGTCATTGGAACAATAGTAGGAATGTTTGTGCAAACAATTGTTCATATACTATCTGTACATAAATTTAATAAATATAAATTTATAATTGATTTCAAAGAAAAAAATTTAAAAAAATTATTGGTTCTTTCTTGGCCAATGGTTATAACTGTTTTATTTCAACAATTGAATTTAGTTGTTGATAAAAACTTAGCTTCATCATTTTCGGTTGGATCAATTTCAGCCATTAATTATTCAAATAGAATTATTGGCATTATATATGGTATTTTTAGTGTTTCTTTAATGACTGTTTTATATGCTAGATTTAATGAATTAATTATTGAGAAAAAGAAAGAGGTAGTTTTAAATTTATTAGTAAAAAGTTTAAATATAGTTTTGTTAGTTATTTTACCATTTATTATGTTATCTACTGTATTTGACTCTGAAATAATTAATGCTATTTTTGGAAGAGGTGAATTTGATGCAAATTCGGTTGCTATAACAAGTAATGTATATTTATACTATTCATTTTCAATGTTTTCTATGGCTGCAAATGATATAATACTTAGATGTTATTATTCATTGGATGATTCAAAAACTCCCATGTTTATAACGGTTCTATGTGTAATAGTTAATATTATTTTGAGTGTTGTTTTATCTAAAAAATTAGGATTAAAAGGTATAGCAATAGGTACATCAATTGCGATGATTATTCAAACAATTTTGTTGTTTGTTATATTAAAGAAAAAAGAAAAATATAAATTTGAAAAAGTTTTTTATGTAGATTTTCTAAAAATTTTATTATCAAATATAATAATTTTAATTATATTAAAGTTATTATATTCATACTTAAATATTGATATTATTATTTTAAAGTTATTATTAGCAATATTTATTTGTATACCTATTTATCTTTTAATTCTATTTATATTTAATATATCAATAAAAGAAGAATTAACAAAATTTATAAATAATAAGGAATTCTTTTCGTAAATAGTATTTTTTGAAAAAAATAAAAAAATATAACTTGAGAATTTTTAAGAATTTGTTTATAATATTATTAAGGTAGGAGTAGTTATGAATAATATGTATAATGATTATAAAGATTTAAATGAAAATAAAGAATTAAAAAGCAATATTGGTAACTTTAAGCCAATAAAAGCTAAAAAGAATAATGAAAAAAATGGCGATTTAAAAAAAATTAGTTTTCAAAATAATAAAAATTTGATTTTATCCATTATAATGATAGTTGTTTTAGTATTAATAATTGCAGGTTATTTTCTATTTTTTAATAACAAAAATAATGATACTGAGAGTAACATTGAAAAAAATAATTCTTCTAGTCAAATAGAATCTAACACAACAGAAAATACTAAAAATGTCCAAATAATAAATGTTGAAAGTAAAACAAGACCATATGCTATTATGATAAATTGTCATAATGCAGCTCTTCCTCAATCAGGTGTTAATAATGCTTATATTGTATATGAACTTATGGTTGAAGGTGGAATTACGAGAATGATGGCTTTATTTAAAGATAAGGATTTTGATAAGGTAGGATCTGTAAGAAGTGCTAGAACACAGTACTTAGACTATGTTTATGAAAATGATGCCATTTATGTTCATGCAGGTGGCGCACAAGATGCTTTAAATAGAATAAAAGATGAAAAAATAAATGATATTGATGTTGATGGAGTATATGGTGTTCGTGATAGAACTTTAAATCGTGCTTGGGAACATACATTATTTACAAATACTTCGTTATTAAGTCAAGGACTATCAGATAAAAAATATCGTACAACAACTGAAATTAAAAATATTTTAACTTATAGTGCTGATCCAATTAATTTAGATAAATTTACAACCAAATTAAATGCTAATAATATAAGCATAAAATATTCTGATTATAGAACATCAAATTATGTTTATGATTCATCTAAACAAATGTATTTAAGATCTATGAATAATACTCCTAATATTGATTTAGTGACTAATGAGCAATATGCTGTTAAAAATATTATAGTTTATGGAGTAAAATATTCAAATTATACATATAGTGGTTATAGTGCCTATCAAAAAATAGATAATATTGGTCAGGGTGATGGTTATTATATAACAAATGGATATGCTATTCCAATTACTTGGGAAAAATCTAGTAAGAATGGCCAAACAATTTATAAATATAAGGAAAGTGGCGAAGGACTTGTTGTAAATGATGGTAATACTTATATACAAATTTATCCAACAAGTGGTAATTTATCAATTAATTAATGATAACGATAGTTTTAAATTAAACAAGAAGTTTTGAACATCTTGTTTTTTTTTTATATGTATGATAATATTTGTTTGTATACAAATTAATAAAGGAGGAAAAATGAGTATATATGATTTAAAAGTTGAAAAAAGAGATGGAAGCAGTTTTTCTTTAGATAATTACAAAGGAAAAATAATCTTAATTGTAAATACAGCAACAGGATGTGGATTTACTCCACAATATGAAGGACTTGAGTATCTTTATAAAAAGTATCATGATAAAGGATTTGAAATACTAGATTTTCCATGTGATCAATTTGGACATCAAGCTCCAGGAAGTGATGATGAAATACATGAGTTTTGTCAAGCTAAATATAAAACAAGTTTTGATCAATTTAAAAAAATTAATGTAAATGGTGATTTAGAAGATCCATTATTTACATATATAAAAAAAGAACAACCTAATGAAGAAGTGCATGGATTTAAAAATAAGATGTCTATGAAAGCTATTAAAAAAATTAGTTCAACATGTAAAAAAGATTCAGATATATCTTGGAACTTTACCAAGTTTTTAGTTGATCGAAATGGTATTGTTGTTAAACGATATGATCCAACCTTCGAGCCAAAAAATATAGAAGAAGATATAAAAAAATATTTATAGGAATTATATGAGGTGTGAAGTATTGAAATTAAAAAATCAACTTTGTTTTCCAATTTATCTTGCATCAAAAGAGATTATAAAGCGATATACACCAATACTTAAAGAGATTAATTTAACATATACTCAGTATATTGTAATGATGTATTTTTGGGAGATAGGAACGTCAAATTTAAAAGAAATATCAAAAGCTTTATTACTAGATTCAAGTACTCTTACTCCACTTATTAAAAAATTAGAACAAAAAGGATATATTAAAAGAACTAGAAATAAGAACGACGAAAGAAATTTAAATCTTGTTTTAACAAAAACTGGAGAAAAATTAAGGGATAAAGCTTTAAATGTTCCAAATAAAATGAAAGAATGTATTAATTTAACTGATGATGAATCGATAACTTTATATTCATTAATATATAAAGTGTTAAAAAATGTAGAGGAGGATATAAAAAATGATTAAAGAAATTACAGAAAATGAATTTGAAAAAGAAGTTTTAAACGGAGAAAGGGTAGTTGTAGATTTTTATGCAAATTGGTGTGGACCATGTAAAATGTTAAGACCAATTTTAGATGAAATAGCAGCTTTAGAAAAAATTAAAATTGTATCAATTGATGTTGATAGTGCAGATGAACTTGCATCAAAATACGGAATTATTTCAATTCCCTGTGTTATTCTTTTTGAAAATGGAAAAGAACTTACAAGAAGTGTTGGTCTAAAATCTCTGGAAGAATTAGAAAGTTTATTTGGGTTATAGAATGTATGATATTATTATAGTTGGAGCAGGTCCAGCCGGTCTTACAGCTGCAATTTATGCAAGACGTGCTATGAAAAAAGTTTTAGTTCTTGAAGCATTAAATTATGGTGGCCAAATTATTAATACCTTAGAAATTGAAAATTATCCTGTTACTCCTCATATTTCGGGTTTTGATTTTGCAACAAAACTTTATAATCAAGTAAAAGAACTTGGTACTGAAATTAAATTTGAAAAAGTAGTAGAATTAAAAGATAATAAAGAAATTAAAGATGTTGTTACAACAAAAAATATTTATAAGGCACGAAGTGTTATTCTTGCAACCGGATCTGTAAATAGAAAATTAGGCCTTTCTAATGAAGACAAGCTAATTGGTCATGGAGTATCATATTGTGCTACATGTGATGGAGCATTTTTTAAATCGCGTGAAGTTGCGGTCGTAGGTGGTGGTAATACTGCTATACAAGATGCCCTTTATTTAACAAATATTTGCAAAAAGGTTTATTTAATTCATAGAAAAGAAGAATTAACCGGTGAAGAAATTAATATATCATTATTAAAAGAAAAGAGTAATTTTGAATTTATTAATAATAGTAATGTTACAAAACTAAATGGTACAGATAAACTTGAAAGTATTGAAGTAACAAGTAATAATAACAAAAGAACAATACCTGTTGAAGGAATATTTGTTGCTATTGGGCGAATTCCTGCAACTGAAAACTTTAAAAACTTAATAAATGTAGATTCAAATGGATATATTGATTCCGATGAAATGTGCAACACCAATGTAGATGGAATATTTGTTGCAGGTGATAATCGAAAAAAGTCGTTAAGACAATTAGTAACTGCAACAAGTGATGGAGCAATTAGCGCAAGTGAAGCTATTAAATATATTAATTCTTTAAAAAAATAACTAGTTAAATATTTTTGCGAATTAAAGAAACGACTTTACCTAAAATACAATTAGTATTTTCTAAAATAATTAGATCTTTATCGTTTATAAGATGGTTAAATCCATCTTTTTTTACATATTTATAAATTCCATATGAATTACAATAATTGACTAAGACAAATTTGTTATTTAAATAAGAGTTATCTTTATCAATAATTAATATGTCTTTATAAAAAATACCACTATTTTTTAAATAATTATTTTTAATTTGAAAAGCTACATATTTTTTTTCTTGATTAAGGTAGTTTTCTATCTTTAAGACTTTTTTTTCATCTATAAATGGAATTGATAGTATGTCTTTTATTAAAGTAGAGTCTTTTAAAAATGTAATTTTTTTATCATCTTTTGAAAATATTAAATATCCTTTTTCTTCTAATTTGGTTAAATATTGATAAATTGTATTATAAGATTTAGCCATGGTTTGTTTTTTTATTTCATTTAGAGTAGGTAAATGATTATTATTCTTTGTTAATTCAAATAATAAATTATAAAAGTATTCTTGCTTTTGACTTAGTTTATTCATAAGATCTCCTTTTTTTAGTATTGTATCACAAAAAAGTGGAATATGAAGATATTTCATATTTCATTGTTTGCAAAATCTTTTAAAATATATGAAAAAATATTTTTTAATTTTTTGTTTTATACCAAAAAAATCTTTTATATTATAATTGGAGGTTTTAGTTGATGAAAGTTTTGTATGTTAAGCAAACAGATGCAAAAGATTGTGGTGTATCTTGTTTAATTTCAATAGTTAGATTTTATGGTGGTTATGTAAGAAGAGAATATCTTAGAGAGCTTACAAATACAGGTATAAATGGTGTATCTTGCTATTCTTTAATTGAAGTTGCTCCTGTTTTAGGAATGGAAGCAAAAGCAGTAAAAGGAAATATTAATAATTTAAAATTACATTTACCTTGCATTGCTCATATCATTACCAAAAACAATATGGGTCACTTTGTAGTTATTTCTAAAATTGATTCCAAATATATTACAGTTATGGATCCTAGCTGTGGTTTTTGCAAATATAATTATCAAGAATGGGAAAAAACTACTACAAATGTTTATCTTTTATATAAGCCAAAAACAACTATTTTAAAACAAGAAAAAGAAACTAGTTTTTTTAAATTAATTATACCAATTTTAAAAAAATACAAAAAAACATTTTTAATTATAATATTCTTTTCTTTTGTTTATTCTGTTTCAAATATTGTTTTATCTTATGGATTTGAATTCTTTATGAAAAGTGATTATTCAAAAATAAAAGTTATTTTTATCTTTTTAAGTATAATTCTTTTATTAAAAGAAATAACAAATTTATTTCGAAATTATCTTATTAATTATATGAATCATATAATAGATAAAACATTAATACAAGAAATATATAATCATATTATTAGACTTCCATATTTATATTTTAAAAATCATATGAAAGGAGATATTATAACAAGAATAGAAGATTCTTTTAAAATTCGAGATGTTATTAGTAGCTGTTTTACAACATTCATTATTGATTTTATTTTTATAATAATAATATTAATAGCTATGATGCGAATTAATTTTAAACTTAGTATCTATATTTTAGGAATAACTATTTTATTAATTATAGTAATTTTTCTTTATAACTTTATTATTAGGAAGAATTTAAAGAAAATGAAAGAACAACAAATTCTTTTAAATAACCATATTATAGAATCATTAAGTTCAGCTGATACAATTAAAAGTATGCAAATAGAAGATTTTTTAAAAGAAAAATTAGAATATAAATATAGTTTGTTACAAGAAAAAAGCTATCTTGTAAATAAAAATTTTATTAAATCTAATTTCTTTAAAGAAATAACATATGGATTTGGACTTTTAGTTGTATTATATCTTGGAGTTTTAGATAAATTTACATTTAGTAATTTAGTTGTTTTTTATACCCTTACAGTATATTATTTTAATCCTATAATTAATATTTGTGATTTAAACTTGCAAATAGAAGATGCTAAAATTTCATTTTTGAGAATTAAAGAATTATTAAATGTTGATGAAGAAAAACTTCTTCCAGATAAAAAAACTTTATCAAGTAAATTAAGAGGAGAAATTGATATAAAAGAATTAAAGTTTTCTTATAATGGATTAGATTTCCCATTAATTTGTAAGAAACTGCATATTAAAGGAGGAGAAAAAGTTTTGTTATATGGTGTAAGTGGATCAGGAAAAAGCACATTAATGAAACTAATTGTTCGTTATATTGAAAGTCAAAAAGGTTATATTTTACTTGATAATAGAGCTTTAAGTGATTATAACTTATTGGATATTAGGAATAAAATAACTTATCTTTCTCAAGATGAAACTTTATATACGGATACCGTTTATAATAATATTGTATTAAAAAACAATATTTCTTATGAAAAATATCTAGAAATTATAAAGTTAACAGGTGTTTCTAAAATAATTGATCGAAGTATTTTAAAAAGTGATATGATGCTAGACAATAATGCAAGTAATTTATCAGGGGGAGAAAAACAAAGAATTTTACTTGCAAGAACTCTTGCAAAGAATAGTAACATTTATATATTTGATGAATCGTTTTCAGCAATTGATATTAAAGAGGAACGAATTTTATTAAAAGAAATATTTTCTTATCTAAAAAATAAAACAGTAATTGTAATAAGTCATCGTTTTAATAATCGGGATTTATATCAACAGTTTATTTTAGTTGAGAAAGGAGTGGTTTATGAGTATTGATCCCTTTTATAAATTTGAATGTAATATTTCAAAATATCAACTTTTATATGTACTTGTAGTATTAGGTCTAGGAGTTATTCTTTTCTTTTACCTAATTCTAGTATTTTAATTAGAAAGGAGAATTTATGATCAATTTAAAAGAAGATGAGTTAAAAAAGATAAATGGCGGAGGAGTAGGCTGGGGAATTGTTGGTATTGGCGCTTTATTGACATTTTTAGCAGGGCTAATTGACGGCTATGCAAGACCATTTAAATGTAATTAGAAAGGAGTTTTATGAAAAGGTTAACTAAATTAGAAAGTCAAAAAATTATAGGTGGTGCTAGTATAACTGGAGCAATTTTAAGTTCTATTAAAGGTTGTATTAGCGTAGTTTTTGAAATAGGTCAAGCAGTAGGTGGGGCTATTAGAAGAATTTCAACAGGTAATCTATGCAAATTTTAGAAAATAAAATCATTAAAAATTATATTTTACCAATTGTTTTTATTCCAATTCTTTGCTTAATTTCTATGATAATAATTAATTTTATTTTTTCAAGTGGAAAATATTTTGGGACATTTTTAAGAGCCTTATATGAGTTAGTTTTAAAAAATGTGAAATAAAAAACACCAAAAAAATAGAAAAACATATAATATTTTAGAAAAAAATGCTGATTTTTGTTGAATTTTTCGTTTTAGTTTGATATAATCTATTTGATTTCAGAACGAAGGGAGGGAGTAATGAATGACACATGTTGCTGTTAGAAATGGTAATCTAGATGGGGCTTTAAGGAAGTTTAAACAAAAAGTTGCAAGAGATGGAATCCCTTCAGAGTTCAAAAAAAGAGAAGCTTATGATAAACCAGGCGTTAAAAGACGTGAAGCAAAAAAAGCTGGTATTAAGAATGCACGTAAACGTGAAAGAAATAATAGAGACTAATAAAATATAATTCTTTGAGAAGACTTTATCTTAGATAAGGTTTTCTTTATTAATAAGCAAAAAATACTTGATAAACGTTGATTTATTTGCTATAATGTGAAAGGAATGCACGAAGGAGGAGAGAGAAATGGCTAAACTTGGAAATAGACAAAGAAAGACTTTAGTATGTACTGAATGCAATGAAGAAAATTATCGTACAGAAAAAAATGTAAAAAATACAACAGATCGTTTGGAAATAAGTAAGTTCTGCAAACGTTGTGGAAAGCATACTACTCATAAAGAGAAAAAATAAGAATAAATTAGGAGAGAAAGATTATGGTAAACGTAAATGATTTTAAAGTAGGAATGACAATCGAATATGATGGAAACATTTACAGTGTTTTAGATTTTCAACATGTAAAGCCAGGAAAAGGTGCAGCAATAGTCAAAGCAAAGTTAAAAAATTTAAGAACCGGATCAATTGCTGAATATACTTTTAATGCTGGAACAAAAGTTGAAACTGCACGTATTGAAAAGAAACCAATGCAATTTTTATATTCTATGAATGATATTTATTATTTTATGAATATGAACGATTATGAGCAAATTGAGCTTGCAAAAAGTGTTATAGGTGATGATGCTAAATTATTAAAAGAAAATTTAGATGTTGACATTATATTTTTTGAAGGCGAAATGTTGGGTATGAATTTACCAGATAAGATTGCTATGAAGGTTGTTCATACAGAACCTGGTGTTAAAGGAAATACTACTTCAACTGCTATGAAAGATGCAGAACTTGAAAGTGGTTTAGTAATAAAAGTTCCTATGTTTATTGATCAAGATGAAATGGTTTTAATTTCAAGTAAAGATGGAAAGTATGTATCACGTGCATAGTTTCTTTTTTTTAAAATTTTAAAATTATTTATAAAATTTATAGAATTCGACAAAATGAGACTTACTTATTCGCTAAACTTAAAATGGTGATTTAAATGAGAAGATTTTATATTTTTAGTATTCGAGAAGAACTTTTAAGTTTATATTCAGAAAATCCAGGTAATTTATATAAAATATTAGATAGTATTTATAAAATGGATGAAGAAGAATTAACATATGCATTTAATTTATTTAAACAGATTTGTATTTCAATAGATAGTTTAGACCTCAATAATCAAATCTATTTAAAAATGCATAATGATCTCATTTATACAAAACTTGGAAATGAGCATATTATAAATAATTTATACAAAGATGAGGTAAGTATTCTTAAAATTAAAAAAAGTCATTTAGTACTTGATTGTAATTCATCATATTCTTCTTTTTTTAAATTTTTAAATAAACTTAATAAAAATTATTTTATTTGTGATTTTAAAAGTGGAGATTATTTCTTTTTAAAAGATATTGAATTAGTTGTAAATTAATTTTGTGTAAACTTAGATTGAATTATCCAAATATCTAGTATATAATATACTATATAGTAGTGAGGATGTATGGATGAATTAGAAAAAAAGAAAAGGATGTTAGAAGCAATTAAACAAGCTATTGCAATTATGAATTTAGAAATTGAATTTAATATATCTTATGACTTAAAAACAATTGATGATGTTAAAAATAAAGTATTAAAATTAGGTGGTAAAGATGAAGAATTGGGAAGATTATGTAGATAGTAATGGTGTTTTAAAAAACAAACTTGGTATTACAAATGTTAAAGAGTTAGTAGAAAAAGAAACAGAAATTGTTACAGCAAAACTTAGTTTATTAATTTTAAATGGTATAGAAGGTAATTTTGATCTCAAACATTTATGTGATATTCATAAATATTTGTTTGAAGAATTATACGATTTTGCTGGTGAATTAAGAGAGGTTGATATTTATAAAAAATATACTGCTTTTTTAAGTCATGAAAAACTAAAAGAAACTTTAGATAAAGTTATGAAAGAGGCAATTGATCAAGAAGTAAATCAAAATAATTCATTTGAAATTGCAAAGTTTTTAGGTGATTATTACTATAATCTAATTTTAATTCATCCATTTAGAGAAGGAAATGGAAGATGTATTAGAGAGTTTTTAAGAGAATTTACAAATTATAAGTTTCCAAATTATCATCTTGATTATACTAAGATAAACAAAGAAAATTTTCTTTTGGGAATAACTGAAAAAGATACATATCCATTGCTTCTTGCTTATGAAATAAATAATGCTTTAGTTAAAAATCAAGTTAAAAGTAAATAATCTTTTAACTTTTTTTGTTCTATTCAAGTTTCTTTTACATATTCTTTAGTGAATAGAAAGGTAAGTGTTTATGGATAAGAAAGAAATTATTAAAAATATTGCTCTTAGAACAGGAGGAGACATATATCTAGGAGTAGTAGGGGGGGTTAGAACAGGGAAAAGTACTTTTATAAAAAAAATGGTTGAAACATTAATAGTTCCAAATATTCTTGATGAATATGAGAAGAAAAGGTGTTTAGATGAAATACCTCAAAGTGCAGCTGGAAAAAATGTTATGACTACTGAACCAAAATTTGTTCCTAATAATGCAACTACCATTAATATTGATGACTTCTCATGTAAAATAAGACTTATTGATTGTGTTGGATATATGATTGAAAATGCTAAGGGTGTAGATGATGAGAATGGTCCAAGGATGGTAAAAACTCCTTGGTATGATGAAATGATTCCTTTTCGGGAAGCTGCTGAAATTGGAACAGAAAAAGTGATTCGTGAGCATTCAACAATTGGTATAGTTATTACAACGGATGGATCAATAGGTGATTTTGAAAGAAACGATTATTTAGATGCTGAAGATAGAGTAATAAAAGAATTAAAAGAATTAAATAAACCATTTATTGTTATATTAAACTCAACTCATCCAATGATTCCTGATACTACTAAAATAAGTGATGAGTTAAGAGAAAAATATGATGTTCCAGTAATGCCACTTAGCATTGAAACAATGAGTGAACATGATATGTATGATATTTTAAGAGAAGCCCTATATGAATTTCCAATTTTAGAAGTTAAAATCAAACTTCCAGATTGGATTGCTATATTAAATCCAAATCATCCAGTTAAAAAACTTTATATTGATAAAATAAGAGAAAGTGCTTTAGAAATTGATAAGTTAAGAGATGTTAGTAAGATAACCGATCATTTTACAGAAATACCAGAAATAGAAAAGGCTTATTTATCAAGTGTTGATCCAGCAACAGGAGAAGTAGTTGTTACTCTTGAAGCACCTAATGACTTATATAACAAAGTCCTTCATGAAATAATTAATATAGATATAAGTAACAAAAAAGATCTTTTAAAATTATTTCAAGAATATAGTATTGCCAAAATGGAATATGATCAAATTAAATATGCACTTAAAATGGTTAAACAAACGGGGTATGGAGTTGCAACTCCAACACTTAAAGATATGAAATTAACAACTCCTGAAATAACTAAGCAAGGAACACGTTTTGGAGTCAAATTAAAAGCAACCGCTCCATCTATACATATGATAAGAGTAGATGTAAATTCAACATTCGAACCAATAATAGGATCTGAAATACAGTCAAGAGAACTTATAAATCATTTAATGAAAGATTATGAAATCGATCCAGAAAATATTTGGAAAAGTGAAATTTTTGGAAGAAGCCTAGATTCCATTGTTCAAGAAGGAATTCAATCAAAAATTAATTTAATGCCAGAAAATGTAAGATTCAAACTTCAACAAACATTAACAAAAATTGTAAATAGAGGATCAGGTAATTTAATTGCTATTGTTTTATAGCAATTTTTTTCTTAAAAATAAAAAAATCATGATATAATTAAATAAATTGGAGTGATGTTATGGATCCTATTAGAATTGGAGAATTTATTAAAGAAATACGAAAAAAAAATAATTTAACTCAAAAAGAGTTTGCTAAAAAATATAATGTCACATATCAAGCAGTTTCTAAATGGGAAAGAGGTTTAAATCTTCCTGATCTTACTTTAATTCGTGAAATGAGTAAAGATTTTAATATAGAATTATCGGATATTTTAGATGGAAATATCAAAAATAAAGAAAAAAGTAAGAAAAAGTATTTAATAATATTTTTAATTATTCTATTTATAGTTATTTTATTATTAATAATAATAAATAATCATAATAATTCATTTGATTTTAAAACTATATCATCAACTTGTTCAGATTTTTCAGTATCAGGAAGTATTGCATATGATTCTAAAAGATCATCTATTTATATATCAAATATTAATTATTGCGGTGGAGTTGATAATAATATATATCAAGAAATTGAATGTAGTTTATTTGAAGTAAATAATGATACAAATGTAAAAATAAGTAGTTGTTCCAAAAAAGAAAATATTACATTAGAAGATTATTTAAAAGATATTTCATTAAATATTGATAATTATCAAAAAAAATGTAAAAATTATACAGATGATAGTTTGTATTTAGAAATTAATACATTAAAAGATGAAAGTTTTAAAACCTATAAAATACCACTATCACTTGATAAAAATTGTAAAAATTAGGAGTAGTTATGGAAAGGAATAATATAATTATTAAAACAAGTATTCTAGGAATTGTTGTGAACGTTCTTTTAGTTTTATTTAAAGGAATTGTTGGCTTTTTAACAAGTTCTATTGCAATAATTTTAGATGCTGTTAATAACTTAACCGATGCAAGTGCTTCTTGTATTACTATTATAGGAACTAAGTTGTCCTTAAAATCACCCACTAAAAAGCATCCATATGGATATGGAAGAATAGAATATTTTACTTCGGTTATCATTGCTTTATTTGTTTTAGCGGCAGGAGCAACTGCGTTAATTGAAAGTATTAAAAAAATTATAAATCCATCAGATGCAACATACTCGCATATTTCTTTAATTATAATTTTGGTATTTGTTCTAGTTAAATTCTTTTTTGGTAAATATGTAAAAAATGTTGGTAAAAAAGTTAATTCTAATAATTTAATTGCATCTGGATCTGATGCATTTATGGATGCCATTTTATCTTTTACAACCTTTATATCAGCACTACTTAATTATATTTGGAAATTAAATTTAGAAGGTTACCTTGGAATAATTATTGCTATATTTATTATTAAAACGTCCCTAGAAATTTTAAAAGATACAATTGATTCTTTACTTGGTGTTAGAGCTGATTCTCTTTTAACTAAAAAAATAAAAAAAGAGGTTATGCAATTTAGTGAAGTTCAAGGAGTATACGATTTAAATTTACATAATTATGGACCATCTAATATAATTGCATCTCTTCATATTCAAGTAAAAGATGAAATGATGGCACGTGATATTCATATTTTAACTAGAGAAATTAGTTATTTAATTTATGAAAAATTTGGTATTATTTTAACAATTGGTATATATGCAGCAAATGATAAAGGAGAATTTGGTGATATTAAAAAAGAATTAGCTAAGATAATAAAAAAATATAAAACTATTATACAATTACATGGCTTTTATGTTGATAATAGAAAGGAAAATGTTTTCTTTGATCTAATCTTTGATTTTTCTGAAAAAGATAAAGAAAAAATAAAAGATCAAATTGTAAATGAATTAAAAGAAAAATATCCAAAATATAATTTTAATGTAATAATTGACTATGATATTACAGATTCTTATGATTAATTCAACTTTAAGTTTAGTTAATTCAACTTCTAATTTATTGAATTAGAAGTTTTAATATTATAAAATGAACTTGGAGGTATTATGAAAAGAAAAATTTTAATTTTAGTTACAATAATTATTTTAGGAATATGCACAGGTTGTAGTAATAATTCTAAATCATTAGAATTTAAAAAGGAATATGAAGCATTAAATGGAGAGAAAAATAAAAATGGAAAAGAACATAGAACAGTTTTAATTAGTGATGATAATCCTTATGAAAAAGTTAGTACTAGTGATATTTTAGAAAAAATTAAAAATAAAGAAACGTTTTATGTTTATTTTGGAGATAAACTATGTCCTTGGTGCAGATCAGTAATTGAAAAATCAATTGAAGTTGCAAAAAATAATAAAGTAAATAAAATTTATTACGTTGCAATTTGGAATGATGATGGAAAAGAAATAGTTCGTGATAAATATGAGTTTGTTGATGGAGAGTTAAAGAAAACAATCGATGGAGATGAAAATTATCCTAAACTACTTGAATTATTTGACGATTTATTAAGTGAATATACTTTGACTGATGATTCCGGTAATAAAGTTTCAACTGGTGAAAAACGTATTTATGCTCCAAATTACATTTATATAGAAAATGGTATTCCTAAAAAATTAGTAACTGGTATAAGTGAAAAACAAACAGATTCAAGAGAAGAGTTAACAGAAGAAATATTAAAAGACGAAGAAGAAATATTTAAAGAATTCTTTAAGTAAATAATATATTATTTTATAGAAAAAAATCTTGACTTTAAATAAAATTTACGATATTATTTATATGTAAATAAAAATAGGAAGAAGTGATTTTCATGGTACTAAATTTTTGTAAAAATCTTGTTAACTCTAAGTCAACTATGGGGGGGGGTAAAATTTAGTATCTTAAATAATACACAGTCTTTCTATAAAAAATAAGTAAATACACATGAATAAAAGGTATATAAATTATACTTTTTGTTTGTGTGTTTTTTAATATTAAAAGATAAAAAGGAGTTGATCTTATAAAAAAAATAATTTATAATAAAATTAGAATCGTGGGGTAAAGATAAAATAGAAGGAGAGAAATATGAATAGTAAAAAGAAAAGAATATTAATTATAACTTTAGTATTAGTTTTATTAATAGGAATAGTAGGAATAACATATGCCGTATTTAGTTACTCACAAACTGGATTAAATCAAGAACTAGTAACCGGTGATATTTATATGCATTATAAAGAGTCTAATACATTGGATTTTTCTAATGCACTTCCTCAAAATACTTATACAGAAGGAAAGTATTTTGAGTTTACAGTAGATGGAAAAAATACATATACAGAAAAAGATATAGTCTATGATATAGTACTTAATTATGGAGATGTACCAAATGATGAGAATAGAACTATCAGAATAAAAGATGAATTATTAAGATTTAGACTTGTTGAAGTTGTAAATAATGAAGAACAAGAAATATTTAATAATAGAAGTTATATAAATTTTAATAATACAAGAATACATAAAGCGATAATACCAGCAGAGACTAATTCAGAAATAACTCATAGATATAGAGTATATGCATGGATTAGTAATGAAACAGTAATAGGAGTAGGAGAAAATGTAGATTATTCACAAAATGATTGGAATAAAGTATTTGCATCAATTAAAGTATCAGTAACAGGAGACTTTGAAGATAAAATAGTACTTAAACCACTTTATGATGTTGTAAAAACAGATGCAATAGATGATAGTGATATAGATGGAAATGGAACACCAATACATTTTTATGAAGTAAATGGAACAGACAACGGAAATGGAAAATTTGTAAGACATAATACTTTAAGTGATCCAAATCCAATTTACTATTATAGAGGAAATGTAGACAATAACAATGTAATATTTGCGGGTAGTTGTTGGAAAATCGTAAGAACTACTGAAACAGGTGGAACTAAAATGATTTATAATGGAGAAGTGTCTGCAAACAAAAAGGTGCTTTCTCAAACGGATTATACTAATTTAAACAAAACAGGAGATTGGACATTTGACACAAGTGATAATTCTTGGAATGTATCGATGGTAACGAATGTAAGTAGTAGTTCTCCATACGAAATTAGTTTTAATGTTCCATCAGGAGATGGATACATTTTGCAAATAACAGGTGTATCTACAACAACTGGTGGAGTATCAGGAGGAGTATTTAAAGGAGGATCACAAGTAAATGGAATTGGAGGAGGAGCAGGTAGTTTAATAAGTTTAGTTCATACCTATGGAACTCTAACCACAAATGCAAGTGATTTGATAAAAGTCACATATTATGTATCAGGAGGAAATAGCACTAGTGAAAGTCCTTCTACATTGAAAATAAAAATGCTACAACCTGATGCGACACTTGGGTATGGGTGTGATAATTCACGTGATAATTCACAGTTGCCTACAAAACAAGCATTTAACTCAAGTTATAGAAGTCCAGCGTATGTAGGATATAATTATGGAACGACAGCATATGAATATGGCTCTGGGTATTGGACAAGTGGAGCAAAATTTGGAAGTAGTTATACATGGAATGGAACAAGTTATACATTAGTTGACGCAACAGAAACAACTCCAAATGCTACTCATCATTATAGTTGTAATGCAACGAACTCAGATGCAACTTGTTCAGATTTAAGATATGTATATTATATGAGTGGAAGTTCAAAATATCATATAAACTTACAAAATGGTAAAGGTGTTGAAGATGCCTTAAAAGAAATGTTAAGTGAATCACGTGACACAATAAAATCACCAATTCATGAAACAATAAATAATTGGTATAATACAAATATAAAAAATTCTTATGGAACATATGTAGAAGATACTGCTTGGTGTAATGATCGAAGTGTATCGACAGACAATTTAGGAGGATGGAATGCAAGTGGTGGTTCTTTAACTTCGTATATGTATTTTGATGTATATAAAAGATATGAAAATCCAACAGGAACAAACGGAATACAAACAACAAATAGTCCAGTGTTAACGTGTTCAAATCCAAATGATGTTATGAGTGTTGCAAATAGAAAATTAGAAAATCCAGTAGCATTGCTAACATATGATGAAGCAGCACTTGCGGGATTGATTTATTATAGCACAACAAATGTTAATAATTATTTAACTTCAGGAAGTCTGTTTTGGCTTTTGTCGCCTGCTTGTGTCTACTTTGTCAACTACTACAACCGCGCTGCTGTGGGCATCGTGGGCTCTAATGGCAGTTTGGGCAACAACTATGTTAATATCACCGATGGTGGCGTTCGTCCAGTTCTTTCCCTAAAACATGGAACACTAGTATATGATGGAGATGGTTCAGCATTGAATCCTTACATAGTTGGAACACCAAGAACATAGTAAGTTTGTTCTAGACAAAAACTTCTGGATAAAATCAAGTAAAAAATTTATAAATGTTTATATAAAAACTGATAAATATGTCAAAGTTATGATAATTTATCAGTTTTTTATACTTATAATATTTCATAATGTTAGTATGAAATAATCATATAATAAAATATATAAGATCTATTTGACATATATTTTAGTTATGTTATAATGACTTCTTGGAATGGTTTAAATATTAAATGGAATAAAGGGAGGAAATATGTTAGAAATTAAAAACATAAGTAAAGTTTATGTTACAGGTGGTTTACAACAAACTGCTTTAAATAATGTTAGTATAAATTTTCGAAAGTGTGAATTTGCAAGTATCTTGGGTCCTAGTGGATCTGGTAAGACAACACTTTTAAATATAATTGGTGGACTTGATAGTTATGATAATGGTGATTTAGTAATAAATGAAGTTAGTACTAAAAAGTATAAAGAAAGAGACTTTGATAGTTATAGAAATCATCGAATTGGATTTGTCTTTCAAAGTTATAATTTGATAGGTCATCAAAGTGTTTTAAAAAATGTTGAACTTGCTCTTACTTTATCAGGAGTTTCTAAAAAAGAACGCCTTAAACGTGCTAAAAATGCTTTAATTGAAGTTGGACTTCAAGATCACATGTATAAACGCCCTAATCAGTTAAGTGGTGGGCAAATGCAAAGAGTTGCAATTGCAAGAGCTTTAGTTAATGATCCAGATATTGTGCTTGCAGATGAACCAACAGGAGCACTTGATTCAGATACAAGTCGTCAAATTATGGAATTATTAAAAAAAGTTTCAACTGATAAACTTGTCATTATGGTTACCCATAATCCAGATCTTGCAGTTGAATATTCAACAAGAATTATAAAACTTAAAGACGGAAGTATAATAGATGATTCAGATCCTTATGATGGATCAGATTTTACAGAAAATAATCAAGAAATTGAAAAGAAAAAAAGTAAAAAAACATCAATGAGTTTAATAACAGCTCTTGGTTTATCTCTTAATAATTTAATGACTAAAAAAGGAAGAACAATTCTTACGGCATTTGCTGGATCAATTGGAATAATAGGAATAGCTTTAATACTATCTCTTTCAAATGGAGTTCAAGAATATATTGATAAAACTGAAAAAGAAACTCTTGCAAGTTATCCTTTATCAATTGAAGAAACGACTATGGACTTATCTAGTATGATGAATAGTAGTAACTTTGATAATTATAAAAAAGATAAATGTCTTGATAATTCTATTTGTACATATGATGATATAACAAACGGAATAGAACTTACTTATGAAAATTCAATTATTAAAAATAATTTAAAAAAGTTTAAAGCATCTCTTAATAATAATTTTAAAAATATAAATAAATATGTAACAGATATAGGCTATTCATATAACTTAGATTTACAAATTTATAGTATGAATAATATTCAAGTAAATCCTAATAATTTTAAAGTAGTTGAACGTGATACAACAATGGAAAATGGTTTTACTGTTTCAAAAAATAATCCCAGTGTATTTAAAGAATTAATAAATGATGATGATTTACTAAATGGTCAATATGATATATTAGCGGGACATATGCCAGAAAAATATAATGAACTTGTATTAATAGTTGATGAAGACAAAAATATTCCTTTAAGACTTATGTATACTCTTGATATAGAAAGTCGTGATGAAGTTAAAAATATTGTTGATAATCGTTTAAAAGATTCTAGTTATAAAATAGAAAGTAAAAATTATAATTATGAAGATCTCATTGGTCATAAATTTAAATTATTATTAAATACTGATTATTATATAAAAGAAAATAATAAATGGATTGATGTACATAGTGATGAATCTAAATTAAATAAAATTATTAAAGATTCTTTAGAACTTGAAATAGTAGGTATTTTAAAGGTAAGTGATGATGCTGTAGAAGCAGAAAGTGGTTTTATTGGATACACTCATGATTTAATGGAATATGTTATTAATAAAATAAAAGAAACTGATCTTGCTAAAGAACAAATTAATAATGATACATATGATATTATTACTAATATTCCTTTTAATGAAGTATATGATAAAAACACGGCCCTTGAAAAAATAGGTGTATTTGATATAGATAGTCCTAGTAGTATATTAATTTATCCAAAAGATTACGATTCTAAAGAAGAAATTATTAAAATAATAGATTTATATAACCAAGATAAAAGTAAAGATGATAAAATCACTTATGTTGATTATGTTGGAACACTTATGAGTGGAATTACAACAATTATTAATATTATTACTTATGTTTTGATTGCTTTTGTTGCTATTAGTTTAGTTGTATCTAGTATCATGATATCAATTATTACTTATATAAGTGTGCTTGAACGTACTAAAGAAATAGGTATATTAAGAGCAATTGGTGCAAGTAAAAAAGATGTAACAAGAGTATTTAAAGCCGAAACTATAATAGAGGGATTTGTTGCAGGTGTTATGGGAATAGTTGTTACAGTACTTCTATGTTTTCCAATTAATCGTATTGTAAATAACCTAACAGGTGTTGATAATATAGCTAAACTTCCAATTATGGGAGGAATAATATTAATAATTATAAGTGTTGTATTAACACTTATTGCAGGACTTATTCCTTCACGTTTAGCAAGTAAAAAAGATCCAGTTGAGTCACTTAGAAGTGAATAAAAAATAGATTAAATATTAAAAAGATACCATTTTTTTGGTATCTTTATTTGTAATAAATATCTAAATCAACACTATTTTCGTTTATACCATCAATTTTTAAAAGAGATGTTACTTGCCATAATAAATAATTCCCTTGATAATTTGTTTTATCTGTATAATGTGCAAGCCAAATGTTAGAGTTATCATAATTCATCCAAACATTTTCTAAATAATATTTTGAGCTATATAGCATTGCTTTATATCCATGTTCTTCTATAGTTTTTTCAAATGATAAATAAGCATCACTTAAAGTATGTAATGAAATTTGGTAATTATTAAAACTTGACCAGTTTTCCCAATCATAAGCAATTGGAAAATCTAGTTTTTCGCCTTTTAATTCATTTATAACCCATAAAGCTGTCTTTTTTCCTTCATCAATTGATGTTGCAACATTATAAATATAAACTCCTATTTTTAAACCAACTTCTTTGGCACCTTTCAAGTATTCAGAAAAATATGGATCAATTTCTATTTCTTTTCCTTTATTTTTTTGAACTCCAATTCTCATAATTACAAATTCTATTCCTGCATTTTTAACTTTTGAAAAATCAATTTTTCCTTGCCATTTGGAAATATCAATTCCAATTTCTGTATTGTCATTTTTATATTCTTTGATAATTTTATCTATCTTAATATAATTTGGTTTAGTAGTAGTAGTTTTATTTTTTTCAAGAACATATAAATTAAATTTTTTTCTTGCCTCATTAAAAGAATTATCTTTAATAACAAATTCTAGATCTTGATAATTACCTAGCTTTTCTACGTCAAATTCTCCTAAAACTTCACAAGATGGTGTCTCATCATAGTTATCTCCGAATGAGATCTTAGAACATAAACTATTTTTATCATTTAAAAGAATGGAAATATTACTACTGCTATTTATAAATACAGGTGGTGTTGTATCTTTTACTTCATATTCAATTTCTTTTTTGTATAGTCTTTTTTGATAAAAAAACTCTAAAGTAAATGTTTGCTTTCCAATTTTTTCTGTATTTAACTCTTTTTCTATTATTTCTATATTAGAATTATTTACTAAGTTAATACTTGAGACTTGATCGTAAACTTCAAATATATTGTTATTTAAGTTGATAATAACATCATCTGGTATTTTATATTGATTATATCCACATCCAGTTAAAAACATTATTAAAATTAATATAATAATCTTTTTCATAGTTTCACCTGCTAATAAAAGTATATACCATATTTTAAAAAAATTGTATAGATTTGTAAATTGAAAAATAATATTATTTATTGTAAAATGATAAAAAGGAGGTAGAATATGAAAAAGGCATTTGATAGAATAACTAATTCTATTATAGGATTATATATTCTTACGTTGATTATTGGTTTTATACTTATAATTTTTCCAACGGTTACTTTAGAGACACTTGGAATAGTAAGTGGAATTTATTTAATAGCACATGGAATAGTTTTATTGATGTTAGAAATGAAATTAATAAAAATATTTGTACCATTTGAAAACGTTATAATAGGATTTTTTTCTATTCTTTTAGGATTTATTTTATTAAGTAAGCCAGAAAGTATATCTTTTTTACTTGCAACTATACTTGGTATATGGATGATAGTTACTAGTATTAATAGTATTAAAGTTGCATTATTCTTTAAGAATGTAAAAGCATTTCCATGGTTATATGTACTTATTATTGGAATACTTGATATTATGCTTGGCTTTTTAGTAATATTTAATCCATTTGAAGCAGTTACTACTTTAACAGTATATCTTGGAATTATTTTAATAATTCATTCTATACTTAATATTTTAGATATGATAATTTTAAAGAAAAATGTTAAAGAAAAAGAACAACATATAAAAGAAATGTTTCAAAAGTTTATACCTAAGATTTAAAGATCAGAAATGATCTTTTTCTTGTATTTATGAAAATTTATAGTATAATAAATATGAAAATGATTTTCAAATTTGGAGTTTTATATGAAAAGAAATGATGGATATAATACAAAACAAAAAGAATTAATTCTTGATGTTATAAAAAAAGAAAAAAAAGATTTTACTGTAAAAGATCTTTATAAAAAGTTAAATAGCAAGGTTGGTTTAACAACTATTTATCGATTAGTTGATAAATTAGTTTTAGATGGTATATTAAATAAAGTAATAGGGAAGGATAATACTTTATACTATCAATATTTGGAAAAATGTAATAATTTAAACCATTTTTATTTAAAATGTGAAATTTGTGGTAATACAATTCATATTGATTGTGATTGTATAGAAGAGTTGAATTCACATATTACCAAAAAACACAAGTTTAAATTAAATAAAGAACATATTATTATAAATGGAATTTGTAATAATTGTATAGAAAAAAGTGATTAATATTAAAATTACTAGTTTTAATTCTTTCATATTTTATAGAAAGTCCAACAGGAACAACAATTGTTCTTATAAATATGTTTGTTTTTTAGTATTTAAATAGGAATTTACTAATAAATTAAGTATAATTTATTATAAGAAGTAATTTCTAATTTTAGGAAGTAAATTACTTCTTTTTTCATGTTATAATATTCTTAAGGAGCAAATGATGGAAAGAACTTATATAGCAATTGATTTAAAATCTTTTTATGCCTCTGTTGAATGTGTTGAAAGAGGATTTGATCCCTTAACTACTAATTTAGTAGTTGCCGATATCAAGAGAACTTCTAAAACTATTTGTCTTGCAGTATCTCCTAGTTTAAAAAGTTATGGACTTCCAGGAAGAGCAAGACTTTTTGAAGTAGAACAAAAAGTTAAAGAAATAAATAAAGAAAGAAGAAAAAAAATTAATTATCGAAGCTTTTTAGGAAAGTCTTTTAATAATCAATATTTAATTAATAATTCTTTTTTGGAACTTGATTATATTGTTGCAACCCCAAGAATGGCTTTATATATTACATATTCAACTAGAATTTATAATATTTATTTAAAATATGTAGCACCAGAAGATATTCATGTATATTCCATAGATGAAGTTTTTATAGATATAACTAGTTATTTAAAACTATATAATTTAACTGCTCATGAATTTGCTTTAAAAGTGATTAAAAATATTTTAAGCGAAACTGGGATAACTGCAACAGCTGGAATTGGGCCTAATCTTTATTTAGCTAAAGTTGCAATGGATATTGTTGCAAAACATATTAGGCCAGATCAAGATATGGTTAGAATTGCCGAACTTGATGTTTATCAATATCGAAAACTTTTATGGAATCATGTTCCATTAACAGATTTTTGGAGAGTAGGACGCGGATATGCTAAAAAATTAAATGATAATAAAATGTATACAATGGGAGATATTGCAAGAGAAAGTTTAGAAAATGAAGAACTTTTATATAAATTATTTGGAGTAAATGCTGAATTATTAATTGATCATGCTTGGGGATATGAACCTTGTTTAATTTCTGATATAAAAAAATATAAACCTAAAATGAATAGTATTTCATCTGGTCAAGTATTACATACTAAATATACTTTAGAAAATGCTCGGATAGTAGTTTTAGAAATGACTGATTCATTAGTTTTAGAGCTTGTTGAAAAAGGGTTAGTAACAAATGAAATAGGACTTACGATTGGCTATGATGCTGATGCTTTAGATGGTAATTATAATGGTGAAATTAAAAAAGATTATTATGGAAGAAATATTCCTAAATCTTCAAATGCCAATATTCATTTAGAAAAATATACTTCGTCTACTAAAGAAATACTAGAAAAAATGAATGAATTATTTGATAAAATTGTAAAAAAGGATTTATCAATAAGAAGAATTACTATTGTCTTTAATAATATTACAGATTTCATTTTAGTATCTTTAAAACCAAATATTAAACAATTAGATTTATTTTCTAATAGAAACGATCTAGATATTAAAGAAAAAAAAGAAACTAAAGAATTAGATCGGGAAAAAAGTGTTCAAAAGGCGATTATTAAAATAAGAAATAAATATGGTAAAAACTCTTTACTTAAAGCTATGGATCTAGAAGAATATGCAACAGCAAGAGATCGTAATAATCAAATAGGAGGTCATAGAGCATGAGTGATTATTCAAGCATTATTGATATTTTCAATTGGAATCCCAAAAATCATCCAAGAATGCCTTTAGAAAATAGAGCAGCAGAGTTTCATCCTTTTTCAGCTTTAACAGGATATGAAGAAAAACTAAAAGATGCAAGGAGAGTTGTAGATAATAAAAAAATACTTGTAGAAGATTCTAAAGAAATACTTGATAATAAAATTATAGATATTAAAACAAGAATAAAAGAAAAACCTATATTAAAAATAACTTATTTTATAGAAGATTTAAAAAAAGATGGAGGAGTATATAGAACTATTACTGGTAAGTTAGAAAAAATTGATACTTTAAAAAAAGAAATAATTCTTAAAAATATGAAAATAGATATTGATAAAATAGTAGATATAGAAGAAATTAAGGAGTTTTATGCGTGATTTAAAGGGAATTCTGGAAACTAGAAAAATAGAATATGATAAATTAATAAAATATGGATTTGTAAAAAGAAATAATACTTATATTTATGAACATATTATTTTAAATAATTTTAAAATGATTGTTGAAATAAATAAAAGTAAACAATTATCAAGATTAATTGATTTAGAAAGTAATGATGATTATGTATTAGTAGATGTTTTAAATGTAAGTGGTACATTTATTTTAAAATTAAAAGATATTTATGAAAATATTTTACAAGATATAATTAATAATTGTACGACTAAAGATATATTTAAATGCAAGCAAACTAAAGAGTTAATAAAATATATAAAAGATAAATACGATGATGAATTAGAATATTTATGGGATAAGTTCCCAAATAATGCTATTGTAAGAAATAAAAGTAACCAAAAATGGTATGTATTGTTTGTTACTATAGAAGAAAATAAATTAGGAATAGCAAGTAATAAGGAAATAGAAGCTATAGTTGTTAGATATCAAAAAGATAAAATACATGAAATAATTGATAATAAGAATGTTTTCTATGGATATCATATGAATAAAAAAAGTTGGATTACAATTAAATTAGATGGTGATATAGAACTAAATCAAATATATATGTTTGTTGATAATAGTTATAATCTGTGAACTACCCATAATCTAAAGTTTATGGGCTTCTTGTTTCATAGATTTCGTAGC
>CAMVCF010000003.1:0-56195 GCA_947165945.1 uncultured Clostridia bacterium
AATATAAAAAATTATAAATTAATTTATATTTATTTTTTAAATGATTTCTCATGTATTCAATATTATCTATTTTTTTAATCCAAAGAAAGTACCAATTAGTTCTATTTAATATATTAATAGATACTCCCCTATTAAATTCTATTATATTTCTTATATTTATCTTTTCCTTAGAATTTATTTCTAATAAAATTAAACAGTAATAATTATTATCTTTTTTAGTTAAAATACTTCCCTCTTTATTTAAAATAATTTTATTTATTTTTTTATTATTAAAAATCATATAATTATTTAAACTTAAAATAGAATTTATATCTTCTAAATTACCTTTATACTTATAAAAGGCAAAAAAATAATTTTTAAAGCTAAAATAATAATCATTATTACACTTTTCTATTCGATCTGGTAATAAAAAATAATAGTAATTTAATAAATCTTTCATAAATCACCTATTTAATTTTATGTCAAATAAACTTGACAAATGATTAAATATAAATTATCATACAAACTAAGGGAGAAGTAGTAATGGATAAAAAATATTATTTAGGATACTTAAGAGATCCTTTAAAAATAGTTGAAAATGGTTTTCAAGAAATAGAAGAAATAGAAGTTATTTTAATAAAAGAAAATGATTCTTTTAAAGAATTTACAACTGAATCAAATGTTTTTATTTTAAATAAAAATGAAACTGTAGATGGACATAAATTATTTAACTTAAATTCCACTTTAATTGGAAGATATGGTCAAGAATTAACATTTGATGATGTAAGAGTTTATTTTAAAAAATTAGGAGTTGAAGGAATTGTAACTTATACTAATAACATTGTAACTTATACAACTAATTATTTAAAGCAACTAATAAAAAATACAAGAAAAAAAGCAATTCTTGGAGAAAAAGAATACCAAGAAGAAGTTAAAAAGTTTGAAAAAACTTATAATAAATAAGGAGAATTTATGAAAGAAAAAATAGAAAATGTTTTAGATAAACTAAGACCTTATTTGATCAATGATGGTGGAAACGTTGAATTTGTTGATTATCGTGATGGAATTTGTTATTTAAAATTTCTTGGTCATTGTGCAAACTGCTCTTTAATGTCTGTAACTTTAGATGAAGGAATTAAAGAAGCTTTAATTAATGAAATACCTGAAGTTATAGATGTTAAATTAGTAGGAAATGATATTTTGGATGACGATGAAATTAATTTTTTTGATGTAAACTTAGATGATGATTTTGAATAATTGATCATCTTTTTTTTAAATATGTGATACAATAAAAGAGGTGATTTTATGAAAATTAAAAAAATATTTTTATTTATAGGACTTTTTCTTTTATTTTTATTTAATGATTTATTTTATTTAATACCTTTATCTATTTTAAAAATAGATTATAATTCATTAAGTTATAATACAGAGTCTATTTTATCGCTTGTTGGATCAATTTGTACAGCCTTAATTATCTTTATCATTTATCGAAAGTATTTAAAAAGTAAAATAATTGATTATAAGGCTAATTTTAAAAAATATATGGATATAGGATTTAAATACTGGATGATTGGTCTTGTTTCAATGTTTGTGAGTAATATTTTAATTTCCTTATTTAGTCCCGTTCATGAAGCTAATAATGAGGCTTTAGTTCAAGAAATGTTAAAACAAGCTCCATTTATAACTTTTATTAGTGCAGCACTAGTTGCACCATTTCTTGAAGAAATGTTATTTAGAAAAAGTTTTGGAGATATTTTTAAAAACAAAAAAATTATGGTTATAGCAAGTGGTATATTATTTGGACTTTTACATGTAGTGTTTTCTATGGAAACTCTTTGGGATTTACTTTATGTTATACCTTATGGAATGCTTGGATATGGATTTGCATGTAGTTTAGAAAAAACTGATAATGTATATGTTCCAATGACATTTCATATAATCCATAATACAATCTTAACTCTAGCATCTATTATAATGACCTTTTTAACGGAGATTCTATGATTACTCGAAGTGAAAAAAATAAAAAAATTCAAAAAAAAATTTTTCATGAAGAAAATCAAAAAAAACTTAGAAAATTTTCTAAAATAATTGGTAGTATTTTAGGACTTATTATACTAATTTTATTATATGGAATGTTTATCGGATCAAAAGTAGTTATTGTAAAAGAATATAAAGTAACATCAAATGAATTACCAAATAGTTTTCATGGAGTAAAAGTTGTACATATAAGTGATATTTTATATAATAGTTTAAATGAAAAAGATCTAAATACTATTCAAAAAAAAATAAATGAATTAAAACCTGATATTATTGTTTTTACAGGAAACTTAAAAAAAGTAGAATTAGAACTTTCCAAAAAAGAAATAGAAATACTCGAAAATTTCTTTAAAGATTTAAATGCTAGTTTAGAAAAATATGCTATTATAGGAAATAAAGATGATGATAGCTTTTATGTTATAATGGAAAATAGTAATTTTAAGGTTATGAATAATAAACAAGAAAATTTATATCGAAAAGATTCTAATCCTATTGAAATAATTGGATTTGATACTAATAATTTAAATTTTGAAAATTTAAAAAAGGAAAACTATTCTATTTGTCTTTTTTCAAATCCCGATAAAATTAATGACATTTTAAAAAATATTTCTTGTAATCTAGCCCTTGCAGGAGAAACTCTTGGTGGTGAAATAAAACTTTTTAATAAACCATTACTTGATAATCATAAATATAATTCAGAATACTCTAAAATTGAAAATGGTGAATTTTATATTTCAAATGGTCTTGGTAATGAAATCAATGTAAGATATTTTAATCATCCAGCAATTAATTTTTATAGACTTACTAAATATTAATACAACTTTTGTTGTATTTTTTTATAAAAAAGATTTATATTTCTATAAATCTTCATCTATTAATTTATTATCTTTTATATCAACAGAACTAATACTATCAAATTTTTTCTTAATCTTGTCTGTTGTATTTGAAAATGCTTCTATATCTTTATTTACTGTTATAACACTACGAGAAAGTTTATCAAATCTTTCTTTAAATCTTGTAAATTCTACTCCTAATTTATTTAACTCTTCATGAATTATACTTGTATATTTATCTCTTTCAATGTTTTGAATAATCATTAAGATCATTGTTAAAGTAGATATTAAAGTTGTAGGACTTGTCATCCAAACTCGTTTTTTATAGGCATATTCAATTAAATCAGTATGATATGCATTAATCTCGGCAAATATGGCTTCTGCTGGAATAAACATCATAGCTTGATCACTTGTTTCACCATCAATTATATATTTATAACTAATATCATCAATATGCTTTTTTACATCTCCCTTAAATTTTTTATATGCAATTGTTCTTTCTTCATCACTTCTTTTTTTATCTACCATTATACGATAGTTTTCTAAAGGAAACTTAGAATCAATTGCTATAGTTCCTAAAGGTTTAGGGGCAAAAATAACTGAATCAGCTATATATCCATTGGACATTTTTACTTGTTTTTGATATATAGAATCATTTTTCTCTCCAAATATATTTTTTAAAATTAAATATAAATTTACTTCTCCAAATATTCCTCTTGTTTTTTTATCAGTTAAAATATTCTCAAGGGAAAGAATATCCATTGATAAATTATCTATTTTCTTTTGAGCCTCATCTATTTTTGAAAGTCTTTCTAATACATTTACAAATGTTTTATTAGTTTTTTCAAAGTTTTCATCAATTCGAGAATTTACTTTTTCATTAATTTCACTAAGTTTAACATCTAATTTATCGTTTACTTTATCAAAATTTAAAGTCATATCTTTATTTAAGTTGTCTTTCATACTATTAATTTCATTATTAATATTTATTTCAAATCTTGAAAGTCTTTCCAAAAAATCCATTGTATTTTCTTTGGGTCTTTTTAATTTTAGAAAAATAATAACATTAAAAATAATTAACAAAACTAAAAGTACGAGAATTATAATATTAAATAAATCCATTAAATTTCTCCAACAACAGTAATAATCATAGGACGACATTCTGTTGTTTCATAAAAATACTTTCCAAGTGTTGTTCGAATTTCTTGTTTAATATTATTATAATCAACAAAGTTTTTAGATATATTATTTTTTATAATTCTTTCAGAAATAACACTACTTTCTTTTAAAATATCTAAATTATCTTTTACATAAATGAATCCTCTTGTAAGAATTTCTGGACCAGCAATAATTTCCTTTGTTTTCTTATCAAGAGTTGCGGTAATTATTACAATACCAGCTTCAGCTAACATTTCTCGATCTTTTAAAACAAGTTCACCAATATCATTTTGACTCTTTCCATCAATTAAAATTTCATCTACTTTTACTTTTTTTTGATCATCAACTAATTTTCCATTTACAAAAGTAATTACATCTCCATTTTGTTTTAATAAAATATTTTCCTTTTTAATTCCCAATTCTAAAGCAAGATTTCCATTTTCAACTTGATCTTTATAATTTCCTTTAACTGGAAAATAATACTTAGGATTCATAAGACCTATCATTAACATAAGATCTTCTTTAGATGGATGAAATAAAAGATGATCTTTATTTGATAATGCAACAACATTAATTTTCTTTTTAGCAAATTCATCCATGATAAGAACCATTCTTTTTTCAACTCCCATATACATAGGTTCTGTAATAAAAATGGTATCATCCGGTTTTAATTTAATATAACGATCATTATCTTTTAAGATTCGTTCTAAATTCGCATAAGGTTTTTCCTTAAGATCACTAACAAGAACAACTACTCCTCTTTCATTCAAGCTACTTAAATCTCCAATTTTGTTTTTATTAATAGTTAAATAACCTAAATCAAGAGAACGACTTATAATATCATTTAAAAGTTTTCCCATAATAACTATTTTGCGATTTGTTTTAGAAACACAATCAAATATTTCTTGAATACGATAGATATGAGCTGGTAAGACACTCATAATAATCCTTTCTTCATTTTCATGTAGTACTTTTCGAATAAAACTATCTACTCGATGCTCTGGGGTTGTAAAGCCTGGCTTTTCAGCATACATTGATTCAGTCATTAAACACAAAACATTTTGTTTTCCAACATAAGCAAGACGTCCAATATCACAAGAAAAATGATTTTTCATCGTTGGATCAAAAATAAAATCACCAGCATAGACAATGCTTCCATCATTTGTATTTAATACATAAAGAGTACTATCTGGAATTGAATGAGTTACTTGAAGGGGAAAAATACTATTATTACCAAAATTAATTTTTGAATTAAACTTAATTTCTCTTAGATTTTTTCCTTTAACACCATCTGTTTCAAGAGTTAATTTTAACATTTCCATAGTATACTTTGCTGCATATATAGGAATATCTGGTAAATCTATTAAAATATCAGAAATAGCTCCTATATTAGATTCATGTCCATGAGACAAAAAGATTCCCTTTATTCTTTTTATGTTTTCTTTTAAATATTCAAAACTTGGAATGATATAATCAATTCCTAAATATCTGTCCTTCGGATATTTAAGTCCGGCATCAAATATAAAAATATCATCATCAACAGATACAACATACATATTCTTGCCATCTTCATTAAGTCCTCCAAGGGCAAATAAATTTATTTTACTCATAAATTCTCCTTTCATAGTAGTCATTTTAAATTACTACTTTTTCATATAATTAATTAGTTTATAGTTTTTAAATAAGGTATTAGCTTCTAAGTCAAATAATTCTATATTAGTTTTAGCTAAACTACAAAAAAGTTCTTTATTATTACTAGATAAAGTTGCTGTCGAAAATTCTTTTTCACATACAAAATTTCCATCACTATAACTTCCTTTAAATAATACATTTAAGGAATCTTTATACCCAATTCTGTAAGAATAAATAAGTGATTCATCTGTAAAATCATAAGTTGCATTTAAAGAACTTGTTAATTCTTCTTGGTTTTCTTCTAATTCCATCATAAATGTATAAGTTGCTGTACTAAAAGAATATTTTTTGGTACTTGATTCTTGTTTTTCTAATAATTTTTCTATATTAGTTTTAGAATACCCTTTTTTTATTAAATAATTTTCTATTTGAGTATCCATACTAGGTGTTAATAAATAATTTATTCCAAAAATTACTCCTATAATTATTAAAGTAATAATTAAATATTTTATATACTTATTCATAAATCTCCTATCTTCCTAAACTATTAATTCTATTATATGCATCTTCCGTATAACCAAATGGATCTCCTACTTTTACAATATTTCCATTAGAATCTTTTACTAAATTTCCATTTTCATCATATTTATTTGCAAATTTTAAAAATACCCAATATTTTACTGAATCATTCATCTTATAAACTGTGTATATTTTAGTTACATTAGGAATAAAATATTCATCTGATCTGCTAACTAGATCATCCATCTTTGTAATATCCTTAACTCCATTATTTACGAAGCAAATATCTCCTATATTTCCTGTATTATTATAACATCTCTTATTATAATTACAATTAAAACAATCATGTTCATTTCCATATAAAGGAAGAGTTCTATTTCCATTCACTAAAACATCTCTTACAGCTTGTAATCTCTCATCTGTGCAAGAACCATTTTGTCCTTCTTCTATATGTTTTGATGCATTTGCAAACCAACCACTATTTTTTACATAATTAAATAGTCCTTTTCCATAATGCTTACTGTTAGTACCTAAAAGTTCATACCTATTTGCCATTAATGATGCTTCTAATTTAGATCCTTCAATTGTACCTTGTTCAGATTTTGCAACACCACAAAGTCCCTTTAACTCTTCTTCCGTTAAATTATACTTTTGGCCAATAAAAATTGCACTTGGATCAGCCAGTCCTTGTTTTGCTAAAGCTATAGCTTGTTTATTTCTTTCATCGATATTCTCATTATATTTCATTGTATTTGAAACATTTATTAATTCTTCATTTTTTTGATTTTCTTTATCTTGTTTTTCAATTATTCCTTTAATATTTTCTCTAGTTGCATTAGCACTACATTCAGAATAATTAAAACTCATTCCTGATATTCCTTCCATAAAAGTAAGAAGGATATTTACAAACACTGGAACTAAAAAAACAATTATAGCAGCGGTTGATCTTTTAATTATTCTATCTCTTCCTTCTTTTTCATTTACATCAATTATTTGATGATATATATCTAAAGATAATTTTAAAATTAAAATAATTGGTACTAAAAATCTCATAATTGTAACAGCTATATTAAAAAAACTTAATATTTCTAAAAACAATACATTTTCACATAAATTAGTCATAACAACCTCACTCAAATACATAAAGATTATATCATATTATCAAAAAAAAAGTTAGTGTTTCTAACTTTTTTTTAATAATTATACATTCCATGAATTTTACTAATTTCTGTATCTGTTAAATCATCAAGTATCCATTTATCATCTACTTTAGTTGCTGTTAAATTTAATGTGTAAGTAACTTTATCTTTGACATTTTTTAACTGTCCTATTTTATAATCATTAAACTTTTCTACATCAATATTGTTATTTGAATCTAGAAATTCATTTTGATTACTTTGTAAATAAGCATTTGCATCATCAATTACTTTTTTCAAATTATAAGTTTCTATTTCTACTTCAACAACAGCTGTATCACCATCAGTTGTTTCATCTTTAATTTCATAAGATAAGTTTTGATAAAGTTTTTTTATTATATTTCGATAATCCTCTTTTTGAGATAAAGTCATAGTTGTATCACTTAACATAGTCTCATCTAAATCATCTAAAACCTTTTTATCTAAAGTTATATAATTATTAAGTAAAGTTTCTACCCTTTTAGTTGGAGTATTCATTAAATTTGTTTCACATCCAGTAACTACTAATATTGATCCTATGATCATTAAAAAGAAAGCTAAATACCTATATTTCATTTTATCACCCATTACTAATATGATACTTTTATAAATTTTTATACAAAAAAATAGTTCAAAAGAACTATTAATTTATGGCTTCCATAATAACTTTATTAATAATATTATCTAAATTATCTGTTTTAGATACATTAAAATCTTTTTTTATTAAGTCAATATTATTTTCAATTAAGGATACTAATTTTTCCATTCTTGGTAATAATCTTTTATTTTCCAAATTATCAAGAATTACTTCCAAATTAGAAAGTTTTGAATACTTTCCATAATTATTACTTTTTATATATGTCTCATATAAATGTTTAAATGAATAAATATCTATCATATTAAATCTTTTATTTTCAAGAATTTTCATACTTGTATATAAATAATTATTTGTAATTGATTTATCAAGAATTGTTTCTCCTGAATTATTTTTTAGATTTAAATATAACTTACTATTATTTAAAACATATTCTATAATTTCTTTTACACTTACATAGTTAATACCTGCAAGCATATGCATTATTGTATCTCCAAATTTATTTTGATGATTTATATCAACCTTATCAATATACTTTAAAACTAAATCATAATATTTTTGTTTTAATAAAGCCATTACAATATTGTTGCCATCTTGATCCACTATATTAAAATCAATCTGATTTTTATCAAGTATACCCTCAATTATTTCTAACTCTCCTTCTTTTATTAAAGAGAAAATCAGGGATGGGTCCTCCGTAACTGAATTCTCTGTTTGTATAACTGAATAAAACATAAACCCTCCTTCGTTACGAGCTAATATTTTACCAAAGTATATTTAATTTGTCAAATTACTAATACTTTTTTTACCATTACATAAACTAAGAAGTTCATATAATTTGAAATGTTTATTAGTTACTTGATCTTTTAAAGAATATATTAGATCCTGATACATTTTTTCTATATCATTTTCTAATTTATTAAAATATTCAAAATATAAATACTTAAGTTTTAAATTATCTTTTTCTTTATAAATTTTTTTTAGTTCATTTTCTATTTCTTTTTTAATAGTTATTTCTTTTCTTGTAAAAAACAAATTAATTACTTTACTTTCTATTATATTATATTCAATTTCTAAAAAATGACACCTTGAAGAAATATTAATAGTATCTTCTTCTTCATCTAGTAATAAGTCACTTATTTTAGATAAAGTATAGTCATCATTTATAAAAACTCCTACTACCTGATAAGTATCCGTAAATAAACAAGTATATTTTAAAACTTTAATTTTCCTATCAAATACTTCTGTTTTATTTTCTATTAATTTACAAAAATTTTCTTTAAAAGAAATTTTATTGGACAATAAATCTTCCATCATACTTGTTTTAATTTTAAAAACAGGAATTCTTTTTATGTGAAGAATATTATCTTGTTTTTCCCATTCATAAAATTCGTAGAAAGATTCATTAAAATTCAACAAAATATCATATATGTATATCATTTCTTCTCCTCCAAAAAATAGATAAAATTATAAAAATAAAACCTAATACCAAAAGTAAACACTCAATTCTTGTTGATACAAATTTTAAATATTCCAAAAAACTATATCCAATTGTTAAATAATTTAAATATAATATTAAATACATTGATCCTATTATACTAAAACCAAATCCAATTAAAAAGAGAAAAAAACGTATCACATTTCACCAATACATTTTATTTTTCTATCATTAATATTATGACTTAAAATAGATATTTTATTCAAAAAAAATTATAAAACAAATTGTTTTATAATTCTATATTACATAGTTTTTCTTTCAAGAGAATTTTCATCTAATCCTGGATTATTTCTTTCACTTAATTCTTTCATTTGAATTAATTGAGCTCTTAAATCTTTATATTCTGCTGTTTTATCTAACAACATATTTGATATTTTAGCCTTTTCTTCCTGAAGTTTTCTTCTTTGAGTTGCAAGTATTTCATTAAAGTCAACTATTTCTCCACGAACTTCTTCAACATTTTTATCCATTTCTCTTAGATCGGCTTTAGCTCTTTCCAAATCCTCTAATTCTCTTTTGTAAGCATCAAGATCAATAACATTTGAAAGATTTCCATTAAAGTAATCATTTAACTTTTCTTCATTTTGAAAACGATTAGTATTAAATGCAGGAGTACTAGTTTCTACTTTATCTAAAGTTTTGTTTTCAACACCTGATAAAGATGTTGAAAAATCAAATGGTTGATTAATTTCGTTAACATGTACTTCTTCTTTTGGAGCATCATGTACTATATTTTCTGGCTCTACTCCATTTACATTTCTAAAAGCATTAACACTAGTTGGAACAATAGATGCAACTCTTAATTTTTTAGCTCCTTTAAGTATTAAATTACCTTTAATTGATGTATACCCAGTAATTGCAACTTTATCTTTTTTAGATTTCATTATATCAACTGTTGGAAACTCTTGAACTTTAACTTCTTCTTGTTGATTATCAACATTAGGCATAGGACTTGATACTTCTTGTTTTATTTCAGTAGGCTCTACTTTAACCTCTTCTTTTACTCTAACTTGAGACATTAAAGAATTTGCTTTTTCAGAAACATTTTTAAAAGTACTAAGTTTTGCAACCTTTCCACCATTTCTTGTTATACTATTTTCATAAAATTTAGAATCATCTAAAACGGTTATGTTATTTTGCATGGTTATACCTCCTTGTTATTCATTTTTAGAAAGTTCTCTTAATAGATCTTTAATTCTTGACCATTCAGAGTCATCTGTAATAGTTCCAAGAGTTACATCATCATTAACGCGAGTAACACTAGAAACATAAATAGTTACATTTCCATTCTCATCTGTTTCATTTTTTGTATATATAACATATTCCTTATTATTATCATTAAATTTAAAAGATAATAAAAGTTCTACCTCTTCTTTAGTTCCATTTTCAAGTGTTAAAGTCATCATTTTTTTATCGTCCATAATTATCCTCCCTATCTTCTAATATAATTTTATCATATTTATTTATTATTTCAAGTATTTTTGACTTATTTTTGTTATTTTTTTTGGCTTTTAAAAAAAATAAAGTCTTTTAAACCTTATTTTATACTTTTTTAATTAAAAAATAGTTACATTCATAAGCACATAATTCTTTTATATACTTATCTTTTTCTCTAATATCATTTATCTTATTACACCTTTTATTCTTTGGATCACAAAATCCTTTTAAACGGAGTTTATTATAAGCATAATCTCCTAAAATATAATCAAAGTCATAAAAATAATCAGTATACTTTTCTTTTAGTTCATCTAAATTAAAACAATTATTTTTATTATCTATAATCTGATATTTAATATTATCTAAAATAATTTCCATCACTATATTCCTCTCACTAATTACCATTATAAATCTTATTAAAAGCCGATACTTGAGTTTTATATTTAGCTAAACTACTTGCAGAATTCCAAGTCATATATCCACCTGTTAGCCCAGCATCATATAAACCTTGTATTTGTTTAGAAAGCATTTCTCCATTATAAGTAACTGTTGGATTCCAATAAGGAGTATCATAAGCCGTTATCCAAGTACGAGCAATTGCAGGAGTTGAAATTTCCTTTTGACGAATAGCTGCCGTTTTTCCCCAATTAAGCATTGTTTGGTAAGGATTCTTCCAATATGATTCGCTACGTTCAAAATGATCTGTATAAGGCATTGCACTAATTGCATCAACTACATTAGAAATGGCTGGAAAATATTGGCCATAACCAGTAACATATCCCCAACTAGATTCACCAAATACATCGGCACTAACATAAACATTTAATTTATGAAGTTCATCACATGCATACATCAAAAACTTTTGAATTGCTTCAGCTTTTTCTTCCAAATATTTATTTCCATAATCAATAGTTCCTGCTTTCTCATATGTATTTAACCTATCCGGAAACCTGCAATAATCAAATTGAATTTCATTAAAGCCAAATAAATTAACGGCTTCTTTAGCTAAATCAACATTAAATTTCCATACATCACGGTTATATGCACTAGGCCAATAAGAACCATTATGTTTAAGTAAACTTCCATCACTCTTTTTAATAACATTATCTTTATTATCAAGTGCATAATAATCATCTTTAAACGTTGTTATTCTACCTATTACATAAAAACCTTCTTCTTTAATTCTTTCAATTGCATATTTATAATCATCAACACTATTATAAGCATGATCATAATTAGTTTTAGAAAATTCCTCATATATTTTACTTTTATAAGCCGGAACTGTATTATCTTTAATATCAACAACAAAAGCATTTATTTTGGTTGTTTTAGCAAATTCTATATAATTATCAATTGTATTTTTAATTCCTTTTGAACCATTTATATATAAGGCATATACATATTCAGGCATCTTATTATCTTCAAATTCAGGTTTTTCTACTGGATAATAGTCAAGTGTTCCAGCATTTCCTCCACCATATTTATCAACTCTTTCCAAGTGTATTTTATAAAGTCCGTCAGGATCATAATTTGCTTTTGCATCACTTTCAGTTAAAACTAAATATTTACTATATAAATACCCTTCTTCTTCATCTTTTTTTATTTTATAAATATCAACCGTTCCATCATCTAATAAATTTTCATAGCCAATTACTTGAACCTTATCTCCCTTTTTAAGTAAAGTGGAAAGATTCCCATTCAAATCTTTTAATAAATTATAACTAGTTCGAACAAATAATTCTTTTTCTTGAACAACATCCGAAATATTCTCCACAATATTTGTTGATAAAACATAATAACTATCATCATCAATATCTACTTCATAATAATCTTTATCATCAAATTCCTTTTTACTTGACTCTAAATATTTAATCTTTAATCCTCGAGCAATTTCATCAACTTTTTCTAAAGTTTCTTTAACTCCATCATCACTTTCTTCATTTTTAAGTTCAAATACATCTACTTTACTATTAATACTTGCAAGATACCCATTTTTTTTGGTTTCAAATATACTCTTAGGACTTCCATTTTTAAAAATATAAATACATGATCCTATAAATATAAGAATAACAACAAGAAATAAAAACGAATTTTTCTTTTTTAACTTTACTTTTTTCTTTCTCATAAAAACTCCTATATTATTATCATAACACAAATTTATTCTTTTAAAAATATTTTTTAAAGAATCAATATTTTCATATCACTTTCTTATATCCACTTGTCACTTTTTATAAGAAATCATCTATAGTTAATAATCTTTCATCTATTTCTTTTAAAGATATTTTAGGTTTTTCTACTACTTCTTCTATTTTAGAAGAAATTTCTTCTTTTTTGATTAATGAAACTGCAACATTAACATCTTTTAATGTTTTTTTAGAAATTAAGCTTCCAGTTGAATATCTATCTAAAATAGGAAGTTCTGTTAATTTTATTTCATTTATTTCATCACTTCTTAATATTAAATGACTATTATTTGGAATAGTAAATGTTTTTAAGACATGATATGGATTACTCTTAACTTCTTTTAAGATCATTAGTCCTCGTCTTGCACGAGTTGATTTTTCAAATTCTGATAGTTTCATTCTTTTTCCAGTTTTCTTGTCTGTAATTAAAGAAATATAATCAATATTATCAAAATTATTAACAGATACTACTTGATCATCTTTTAAGTTAATTGACTTTACTCCACTTGTTCTAAGTCCAACAACTGGAATATCTAAAATATCATACCAAAGACCATATCCATTTTTAGTTGCAACAAAGATATTATTATAAATTGATAAAAAGGCATTTACTAACTTATCATTATCTTTTAATTTCATACAGTTAACACTTTTATTGTATCTTGAAAGTTCAAATTCAGATAATTTTGTTCTTTTGATCATTCCATTACGGGATGCTAAAGTTATATCAATATCATCTTTAAAACTAGAAACTCTAATACAAGAAATGATTTCTTCTCCATCTGATAATGGAACTAAATTACTTACATGTTTTCCTAAATCCTTCCATTTACAATCAAATATTGTATAAACTGGTATAAATAAGAAATTACCAAGATTTGTAAATATTAGAATTGTATCCATTGTACTTGCTTCAAAGAATCCAATTGGATAATCATTATCTTTTAAAACTGGTTCAGAATCAGTTGATGAAAATGATCTTATACTTGATCTTTTGATATATCCATCACGTGTTACTAAAACGATTACATCTTCCTTAGAAATCATTGCTTTCTCATCAATCGTGATATCTAGTACTTCATCTTTTATTTCAGTTTTTCGAGGAGTTGCATATTCACGTTTTATATTTTTAAGTTCACCTTTCATAACTCCTTTTAATTTTTCAGGATCTGCTAAAATTGCTAAAAGTCCTTCAATTATTTTCTTTAAATTATTATATTCTTCTATAAAATCATTTATATCAGAGTTTGTTAATCTATAAAGTTGTAGTGTAACAATATAAGTAGCTTGCTTTTCAGAAAAATTATATTCTTTTTGTAAATTAAGAATAGCATCACTCTTATTTTTACTAGCTCTAATTGTTTTAATTACTTGATCAAGAATTTCAATTGCTTTAATCATACCTTCTACAACATGCATTCTATCTTTAGCAGTTAATAAATCAAACTCAGTTCTTTTTTTTATAACTTCTTCAAAGTGTTTAATATAAGCATCAAGTATTCCAATTACTCCAAGTGTCATCGGACATCTATCAACAATTGCAACCATATTATAATTATAATTTATCTGAAGTTCACTATTTTTATAAAAATAATTTAAAATCATTTCTTTGTTAGCATCTTTTTTTAGATCAATTACAATTCTAACTGGTGAATGTCTATCGGATTCATCACGAATTTCAACTACTCCTTCAACTTTTTTATCAAGAACTAATTCACTCATTCTCTTTACAAGGGATGCTTTATTAACATCATATGGTATTTCATGAATAACTATTTGTTCTTTCCCTTTGTCCTTTATAAATTCATGTTTACTTCGAACAACAACTTTTCCTCGACCTGTTCTTAAGGCTTCTCGTATTCCTTCTTTTCCTTCAACTATTCCACCTGTTGGAAAATCAGGCCCTTTAATAATATCAAATATTGTTTCTTCATGGCAATTTGGACTTTCAATTCTTTTGATAGTAGCATCTATAACTTCTCCTAAATTATGAGGTGGAATATTAGTTGCATATCCTGCTGAAATTCCTGTTGAGCCATTTACAAGTAAATTTGGAAATTTAGCTGGTAAAACAGTTGGTTCCATTAAGGTATCATCAAAGTTTGGTGCCCATGTTACTGTATCTTTTTCAATATCTTTTAATAATTCATTACTAATTTTTGAAAGACGAGCTTCCGTATAACGCATTGCAGCAGCAGAGTCGCCATCCATTGAACCATTATTTCCTTGCATTTCAATATATGGAGTATTTTGTTTCCACCACTGACTCATACGAACCATTGCATCATAAATTGAAGAATCACCATGTGGATGAAAATTACCCATGATAGAACCTACTGTTTTAGCACTTTTACGAGTAGGTTTATCATACGTATTCTTATCATTATACATTCCATATAGTATTCTTCTTTGAACTGGTTTTAATCCATCCCTTACATCAGGAATTGCCCTATCTTGAATAATAGCTTTTGCATATCTTGAAAATCTATCTTCCATGATTTCTTCTAATGTTGTATCATATATTTTTTTTATTAATTCATTCATTTTGTCACTTCCTTAATTATTTTTTTAGTTTGTTATGTGACTAAGGTAATATTTATTAATATTATTTACCTATTACATAATTATCTTCAAGAGAAAATTCAATATTTTCTTCGATCCATTCTTTTCTTGGTTCTACTTTATCTCCCATTAAAACACTTACGCGTTTTTCAGCTAGTAATGCATCAGTTATTGTTACTTTAATTAAACTTCTTGTATCAGGATTCATTGTCGTTTCCCAAAGTTGAGTTGCATTCATTTCACCAAGTCCTTTATATCTTTGAACATTTGTTGCTTTAGATTTTTCTTTATCCATTATAACTTGTTTTTCATCATCATCCCATGCATAAAATGTTTTTTTAGTTCCATAATCTATTTTATATAGAGGAGGAAGTGCTATAAAAAGTCTTCCTGTTTCAATTAAACCTCGCATATAACGATAAAAAAATGTAAGTAAAAGTATTTGAATATGAGCTCCATCATCATCAGCATCGGTCATAATAATGATTTTATCATAGTTTGAATCATCAGCAACAAAATCTGATCCTACTCCAGCCCCAATTGTATGAATAATTGTATTAATTTCTTCATTTTTGAATAATTCTTCCATTCTAGTTTTTTCAGTATTTAAAACTTTTCCCCTTAAAGGTAATATTGCTTGAAAAGTTCTATCCCTTCCACTTTTAGCAGATCCTCCTGCCGAATCTCCCTCAACTAAATATAATTCATTTTTTTTAGGATTCTTGTATCCTGCTGGAGCAAGTTTTCCACTTAAAAGTTTTTCTTTTTTATCACGATTTTTACCATTTCTTGCTTCATCTCTTGCTCTACGGGCTGCTTCTCTTGCAATTTTACTTTTTACCATTTTATCTAAAATACTTACTGCAACTGCCTTATTTTCTTCTAAAAAGAATTGGAGTTTTTCAGTAACCATTGATTCAACTGCAGGACGAGCTTCTGGTGTTCCTAATTTCCCTTTGGTTTGTCCTTCAAATTGTAATAAACTTTCTGGCACTTGCAAACTAATGATAGCCGTAATTCCTTCTCTTGTATCACTTCCCTCAAGATTTTTATCCTTTGCCTTTAAAAAGCCATTATTTTTAGCATAATCATTAAATACTTTGGTTAAAGCTGTTTTAAATCCTACTTCATGGGTTCCACCATCACCTGTTTTTACATTATTAACAAAAGATTCGATTGTTTCATTATATGAATCAGTATATTGAAAAGCAATTTGCATATGCATCTTATCTTTATCACCCTCAAAATAAACAACATTATGAAGAGGATTTTTATCAACATTCAAATAAGCGACAAATTCTTTAATTCCTTCAAGGTAACAAAAATGATTTTCACGATTATCTTCTAAATCAATAACGTCAATTGTTAAGCCTTTTAAAAGAAAAGCTGATTCTTGCATTCTTTCACAAATTGTTGTAAAAGAAAAATTTGTTGCTTTAAATATGGTTGGATCTGGCATAAAACGAACTTTAGTACCACATCTATTAGTTGTTCCTATTTTTTTTAATGGAACATCTACTTTTCCTCCATCTTTAAATCTTATGAAATATTCACCTTTATCTTTTTTAATAGTTACTTCCATCCAACTTGATAAAGCATTAACAACTGATGCTCCAACTCCATGAAGTCCCCCAGATACTTTATAACCAGACTGCTCAAATTTACCTCCTGCATGAAGAACTGTATAGATAACTTCTGGAGTTGATTTTCCACTTGAATGCATTCCAACTGGGATACCTCTACCAAAATCTTCTATTTCAATACTTTTATCTTTATGAATAGTAATTATTATTCGATCACCATATCCATTAATAACTTCATCAATTGAATTATCAACAATTTCCCATACTAGATGATGAAGACCTCTTTTATCAGTTGATCCTATATACATTCCTGGTCTTTTACGAACCGCTTCTAAACCTTCTAATATTTTAATTGAATTTTCATCATATGTCATATTTATCACTCCTAAATTATTTTAATTATTATCTATCTTTAATTCATTAATATTATAGCTAAGTTTTATTAAACTATCAAGTTAAAATTACGTTTATTTGACACATATAGTCTTTAAACATACTTTTAAATTTAACAAATTTTAAAAAAAAAAGCAAACTAATTTTAATAAAAAAAGTTATTTACTTTGTTCTTTTATAATTTTTTTATTATTTTTTCGTTTAATAATACTGTTTTTTTCTTGTAAATATCATAATTATTATATTTAACATTTTTATTATTAATTACATATAATGTTTTAGAGGTGAAAACTATGTACAATAATCCATATAACTATTATCCATATATGAATATGCCAAGAGGAATGACAGTGAATCCTTATCTACAAGGATCATCTATTAACGGAATTCAAAATATTGTAAGACCACGTGCAGGACTTTTTAAAGGATTATCAGGTATTAAATGGGGAACAATTTTAAATAATACTCAAAAAACATTAAATGTAATTAATCAAGCTATTCCTGTTTATTACCAAATCAAACCTATTTTTACTAATGTTAGAAGTTTAGGAAAATTAATATCAGCTTTTAATACAGAAGATTCATCTAAAGACTTTTCTAATAATATCAATGAAATGAATGTAAAAAAAGAAAATAAGAATTCTCCTACTTTCTTTATTAATTAATTATTCTTTGCAAAGTTATAGCTATCCAGGCACATATCTTCAAGTGTATATTTAGGATTAAATCCAAGTTCACGTCTTGCAAGTTCATTAGAAGCATAACAAGCATCTATATCTCCTTCTCTTCTTCCAACTATTTGATAATTAACTTTAACATTATTAACTTTTTCAAACATATTTACTAGTTCTAAAACACTAGTACCATGTCCAGTTCCTAAATTATAAATTTTAAGCCCAGTTTTTTTATTTTTTAAAGCTAAAACATGTCCATACGATAAATCTGATACATGAACATAATCTCTTACTCCAGTTCCATCACTTGTATTGTAATCATCACCAAAAATATTTAAAACCGGAAGACGTCCATTTGCAACTTTTACAATATATGGCATTAAGTTATTTGGTATTCCATTAGGATCTTCCCCTAAGAGTCCAGATTTATGTGCACCTATTGGATTAAAATAACGAAGAATTGTAATATCAAAACTTGGATCAGACTTATACAAATCTTTTAATATATTTTCAATCATTAATTTTGTTGTTCCATATGGATTAGTTGTTGATAAAGGAAAATCTTCATAAATTGGTAAACTTTTAGGATTACCATAAACTGTTGCACTAGAAGAAAATACTATTTTTTTGACATTATATTCAGCCATAAGATCAAGTAAATTTAAAGTAGAAATTATGTTATTTCTATAATAAAGAAGTGGCTTTTCAACACTTTCACCAACCGCTTTAAGTCCAGCAAAGTGAATTACTGAATCAATACTCTCTTTTTCAAAAATATTTCTTAACTTTTCTTTATCACACATATCTACTTTATAAAAAGAAACATTTTTTCCTGTTATTTTTTTTATTTTATCAAGAACATCTTCTTTAGAATTTACAAGATTATCAACAATTACTACATCATATCCTGACTCTAATAAATCAACTGTTGTATGTGATCCTATAAAACCACATCCACCACTTACTAATACTTTCATTTTATCACTCCTCATATGTAACTATTTTTTTATCTGTTTCTATTAACTTATTTTCTGAACTTTTTGGTATTACTATTATATCTTTATTTCCATCAGATATATATCTTGTTTTTTCTAATAATTTAAAAGTCATTTCTAAATCAAATTCACGTCCATTATTATCATAAGCTCTTACCCTTTTTAAGAATGTTTTATCAAAACTAGTATCAAATGGACTAACTTCAGGTTCCCATCCTACTCGAAGAGCTGCCTCAGTATTGTATTTAAATCCATCATACTCTCCATTTAAAATAAATTCATAATTTTTGTGACCTTTTGAATAAGGTGAACCAAATGGAAGTGCAATAATATTTACATATTTTCCAGGAATCAAATTTTCTAGTTTTTTATACATATTTCCGACTTCTTCTTTGGTTTTATCTATTGATATCTTAGTAAAATCGACATGAGATATAGTATGATTTCCAATATCATAACCATTTTCTAACAAAAATTTAATAATATCTTCATTATATTCAGGTTGATTACATAATCCACCATTTAGAAAGAAAGTTGCTGTAACATTAAAATCTGGATATTTTTTCTTAATTTTTTCAAGTACTCCTATTGCCGAATTAGGATCAAATTCTAAAGATCCATCCTCATTTTTCTTTATTACACGAAAATTATTTGCATTTCCATCATCAAATGTTAAAATGATAGGACTATATCCAAGTGAAACATCAATATTTCCATCAATATAGTCTTTTAATCTTATCATTCTATATCCTTTTCCATAATACATTTCTAAATCTTCTAAAAAAGCATTACTTGTTCTATTATACCCATCTTTATCAACATTTCCACCTGTATATTGATTAGTTGTAGTATCAACAATTCCGTGATACATCATAATAGGTACACGCCCTAATTCATTAACTTTATTTTTTTTAAATTCATCAATCGGTAAACTTCCTAAAGAAACAACTAAAGTTAATTTATTACCTTCAACATGTCCTTCTATAATTTTATTTTTAGAGATAGAATCATTATAATCATAGAAAACATCAAGCTCTAATTTTTTTTCTTTTGCATATTCAGAAGCTCTTAGATAACTAATATTTTCAAAATCAGTTATTTCTTCATCAATTGTTTTAGTAATTCCTTTTAATAAATTAATATCCTTATCTTGTTTCAAAGAATATAGAAAAATAGCAAGAATAACAATTAATCCAACAAAAACAAATAACCCCTGTTTTTTTAATTTTCTTCTCTTTCTCATACCTATCACATCCTAATTGTACCAAATTACTAATGCAAAGTCCATTATTTAATTAAAAAAAATATATTATTTACTATTTACTTAACAAAGTAACCATAAATAATTATTTATATAATAAATTTATATATTTTTAGTTTATTATAATTATTAAATTTATTTATATAAAATAAAATAATATTGGAGGTAAAAATGAATATAGAAAATAATGATTTTGATCAAAAACCAAACAAATGCTGTCCTAAAATAGTTTTTGCTATTCTTCCAACTGGGGCAACTGGTTCAACTAACGTTGGTCCTACTGGTCCTACTGGTGATGTTGGTCCAACTGGCCCTACTGGTGATGTTGGTCCGACTGGCCCTACTGGTGATGTTGGTCCGACTGGTCCTACTGGTGATGTTGGTCCAACTGGTCCTACTGGTGATGTTGGCCCGACTGGCCCTACTGGTGATGTTGGCCCAACTGGTCCTACTGGTGATGTTGGTCCTACTGGTCCTACCGGTGATGTTGGTCCGACTGGCCCTACTGGTGATGTTGGTCCGACTGGCCCTACTGGAGAAACACCTACATTAGCAATTGGAACTGTAACAACTGGTGAACCTGGAACAGAAGCAGCTGCAACTATTACAGGAACTGCGCCAAACTTTATTTTAAATTTAACTATCCCACAAGGTCCAACTGGGCCTATTGCCTAAAAATCATTTTAAAACATAAAAGATCTAAGACTTATACAGTCATTAGATCTTTTGTTTTTTCTTCTAATTTTTCATCTACTATTTTATTATATTGATTAACAAATTCTTGAACTCGATCTTCACATCTTTTGAAAGTATCTTCAGAAAGATTTGCATCTTTTAATAAATCAACAGCATCATGTCTATTATTTCTAATAGATACTTTAGCATCTTCACAAATTCCTTTTGCTTGCTTAACAAGTTCACGTCTTCTATCTTCTGTTAAAGCTGGAATAATAATTCTAATACATTCTCCATCATTATTAGGAGTATAACCTAAATTTGCTTCAAATATTGCTTTTTCAATATTTGATAAACTTGACTTATCAAATGGCTTTAACATAAGTTGTCTTGCTTCTGGAATAGAAATTGTAACTAAACTTTTAAGAGGAGTAGGACTTCCATAATAATCAACCATTACTGAATCAAGAATAGCTGGATTAGCACGTCCAGCACTTATCTTTTTAAGTCTATTTTCAAGTGATGTAATCGAATTTTTTAAATTTGCTTCTAAATCATTTAATATTTCTGTTTCCATATATTCCCTTTCTTTATTTTTATTTTATCTTTTTTTCTTTTAAATATCAAGTTTTTTTATTAACTTTTAAATACTATAGCCTCTTTTAATCATTAGATCATCTAAATACATTAAATAATTTTGGATATAATTATATGTATAGGGACAATATTCCAATAAGTCTAATGGATATACAAAAAAACAAGCAAATGCTGAAACAAAATATTCTACTTCATTTGAAATATTAGCTTCTACTCCTAAATTATCAATATAAAATAACTTTGTTTTATAAAAATGTTTTTTCTCTTTTGCATACGTTTCTTCAAATTCACTACACTTACTTAAAAGAAAACGATTATATCCATCCACTAAATGTCCTATCTCATGCACTAAAATATTTCTTACAATGCATTTATTAAATTCATCACATGATAAACCATATTCTTTAGCATTATATTTTTCATAATAATTTTCATGCAAACATGCTTCCACATAAGAATTTAATTCAGATGAATCAGTAAACCCAAAAATAGATGTATGAACTTTATGTCCAAAAATCTTCTTATACTCAAATTCCGCTGAATTATCATCTTCTAATAATATTACATGCTCATTTTTATTATTTAAAATTCGTAAAATTGATAATGGTAATTGACTTACTATATTTATTGCATAATTTTTATATTCTGGATCGCCATCAATTTCAACGATATATGGTATAAAATTTTCTACTTCTGAACTACTTGTAATACATGAATTAGTAATAGCAAATAAAGTTAAAATTTCAGATATTTGCTTCATTTTTTTTAATAATTTTTTTTATCCATAAAACCACCCAAATAAGTATAGCAAATATTATTAATCATACTACTATATTATATTTTTTCTTAAAAAAGTTTTTATATCCTTATTTATATATATGCCTATTTTTCCATTTAAGACTATTTTTATAAATCCAAGACCATATATAACTAAATCTTCATGAAATAACAAGTCATACTCTTTATAAGCCAAATTTTTTAAAGTATCATGTCTTGAATTTATTTTTTTTACCTTAATCCCATTTGGGATATATAACGTAAAACTATTTCGATCTCCTTCTAAATAATCTATTCTTAAAAAATCACCTATCAATAAACTTTGACCAGAACTAATTTGATAAGTTTTAGGTTTTATTTCCTTTTTAGTATTTAATATTTTATAATATTTTTTATCTAAATAATGAATTATATTTCCAAGTTCTACAATTCCTGGTGTATCTATAATTGTTAAATTTTCATTTAATTTTATTTTTATTTTTTGAAGTGTTGTTTCAGGCATACTAGATATTGTCAAGTTAGATTCTTTATTAGAATAATTTCCACTTATTTTATTTATTAAACTACTTTTTCCTGCATTAGTTTCTCCAACAAAGTAAACTTCCCTACTTTTTTTATATTTATATATTTTTTTTATTAATAAATCTAAATTATAATTATTTAAACTACTTACAATAATAATATCTAAAAAACTAGTTTTTTCTCTTAAATAAGCAATTATTTTTTCGTCTTTTACACTTTTTGGTAAAACATCCTTTTTATTTAAAACCAAAATAATATCATTATTTAAATACTTTTTAATACCTTCTATATCTTCATTTATATTTAAAATATCAACTATATATAAAACTAAATCCTTTGTTAAAGAAATATTTTTTAAAATTTTCTCATAATCTTCTTTATCTGTTTCTATACTTACAACTTCTCCATAGTTTTTTACTTTAAAACATCGAGTACATAGATCGTTTTCTAAATTTGGAGTATATCCTGGATTTAAAATATTTTCATTTTGAAGTTCTACTCCACATCCTATACATTTTTTCATCTATAATATTCTCCTTTTTTTATTTTATATTTTCTTTTAATTAGGTTTTCAATTTTTCGATTAATTCTTGTTTTTTTAAGATCATAAGGATCCATTTGATCTACTAAAATAGTTAATAAGCTTTTTCTATTTCCACCTAATATATCAGTTAAGATCTGATCTCCTACTATAACCATTTTCGAATAATTAATATTATATTTTCTTTTAATTTTTCTAATTGATTTTAAACTAGGTTTTAAACTAAAAGAAAAAGTATCACATTTTAAATTTTTACAAAAAGAATTAACTCTTTTTTTACGACTATTGCTTGCTATTACAACTTTAAATTCTTGATTTAATTCATTTAAAAATTTTTCTACTTCACTACTACAAATATTTTCTTTTACTTTTCCAATTGTATTATCAAGATCAAAGATAATTACTTTATAACCATCCATTTTTAATTTTTTATAATTAATACTAAATATATCTTTTTCGTACATTTTAGGAATAAATAAATTCATGATATCCTCCTTAATCTTTAAGAGCTAAAAATCTATAATCATAATAATAACTACTATTAATAATTAATATTTTATTTTGTATACATTCTCTAAGTATTTTTTTCTTTAATTCGTATTCTTTTATATTATACCATTCAAAAGGAAATAAACCATCTTTATTTTTTAATATATTTTTATACATTACCTCAAGTACTAAATATTCTTTATCTATATTCATAACTACCCTCTCTATTCTTTTTAATATAATTATCTAAAAATAAAATTAATTCATCTCCGATCAATTCTTTTAAAACTATAATAATTTCTTTATTATTTGACTTTTTAATAGCATCATAGTTTGCTAAACATTCATCAAATGAGCGAGTTTTTAAACTATCAAAATAAATAGATCCATGTCCTGATATACATTTAAAATCTATATCATCAAAAAACTTTCCCTTAAAAATAGAATCTAATAAATTTTCAAGCATTCTATATTCGCTAAAATATTTTTTTTGATTAAAATAAATAAACTCATTTTTTTCATTTTCTAAATATTCTAATACAACATCTTTAAAATTAAACTCCATAACAAATGGGTAATTTACAGTTTTCTTTTCACTATTAAAGATCTCAATTAATAAAGGCATATCAGTTTTTAATTCACGATAAACATGTTCAACATAATTATCAAAACTTTTATACATTTTTAAAACTTTTTTAATATATAAAGTCTTAAATCTATCTTTAGATTTTTCATATTCCGTGTGAAATTCTTTTAAATATTTTTTAATTTTTTGATAATTTTCTTCATTATCTATTCTGCATCTAATTTCTTCATATTCAGCTAATACATCATCTTGATTTTCAAAAGAAGAGTATAAAAAATGACTAAATTCATGATTATACATTAAAGATTCTCGAGTATTTGATATAAATTCTAAAGATTTAGGATCATAGCTTTCTAAAGATTTATTTTTAGAATCAATAAACTTAAAATCTTTATGATTCTTTTTAAATTCAATTAGTTTTTTTATATCAATAATTGCTCTTTCATGATTTTCATTTAAATTTCTTTTTAATTCATTAGTAACAAAATCTAGTATTTTTATATCACAATCTTTAAATAAATTTACAAACTCTTCAATTAAAACTTGATCAGATTCATTAAGTAAATTTAAATCTTTTGTCTCATCTGATATAAACAATTTAGGCAATACTATACCATGTTTTAAAAATATATATCTTATCTCTTTTTCATAATAATAAAAGTCATTAAAACTTATTTTTCTAATATTATTATATAAAATTATTTTTTCTTGATCTGAAATTTTATCAAGAATAATATCAAGTATTAATTTATCATTTCTTTTTTCTAATAATACTTTCAAAGAACAAGAAAGAATAGGTTTTATAATATTATATTTTAAATAATAATCTAAAAAATCTATATGTTGCATTAAATAATTATCCATTTTATCACTATGAATTCCTTGTTCTAATAGATATTCAATTAAATATTTATCTTTATATTTATATTCAACTAATTCATTTATAAAAGAAATATTGGAAAAAGCAATAAAATCATTATTTTCTAAAAGTTTTATATATTTATCCATTTCTTCCTCCAAGCTTTTTTATTATTATTCAAAAATATTATAACATATCTTTTATATATAATAAAATACCACTAAATAATGGTATTCTATAAATTGTTTACATCACTTAAATATTTTTTTAATTCTTTAGCAACATCAATTGGTATTACAGTGCTAAGTTCTTCAACACTAGCATCTTTTATTTTCTTTAAAGATGAAAACTTCTTTAATAATTCTTGACGACGTTTTGCACCTATTCCTGGAATCATTTCTAAAATACTTGCTAAATTTCCTTTATTTTTAATTTGTCTATGATAAGTAATTGCAAATCGATGAACTTCGTCTTGAATTTTTGTTAAAAAATGAAATAAATGACCATGAGTATCTAATTCTATTTCAGTTAAATCACTATTAACAATTACACTTGTCCTATGATGTGAATCTTTTTTTAAACCTATTAAAGTAATATTTAAATTTAAATCATTTAATATTTTATGAGCAGCCATAACTTGAGTTTCTCCACCATCAACAATTATTAAATCAGGCATTTTACCTTGTTCCATTAATAAACGATAATATCTTCGATAAATAACTTCTTCCATAGCTTTTAAATCGTCTTTGACATTTGCATCAATTTTAAATTTTCGATATTCATGTCTAAGTGGTAGAAAATTTTCAAATACAACCATTCCGGCAACATAATAAGTACCAAATAAATGAGAATTATCAAATGTTTCTATTCTTTCAACTTTCTTTTTTCCAAGAATTCCCGATAATTCTCGAACCGATTCAAGTCTAATTTTTTCATCTTGAGTAATAGTTTTTAACTCTTCATCAAGAATTATTTGAGCATTTTCTTCTGCTAACTGCATTAATTGCTTTAAATCACCTCTATATGGAGTTCTTACATTAGTATTTAAATATCGACTTAATATTTCTGAGTCAATTCCTTCAGGAACAAGTATTTCATGGGGAATAACTTCTCTTTCATAAAATCTAATTATATATTCTAAAAATGCTTCCTCTTTTGTATCCAATATATTTATAATTTTTTTACTTCTTCCAAAAAGAGTACCAGATCTAATAAAAAATACTTGAATTGACAAATAATTTTCATCACTATAATAATTAAATAAATCTAAATTAATTTCTTTATTTAAAACAATCTTTTGATTTTTTAAAGTAATATTAATATCATCAATCATTTGTTTATATTCTAAAGCTTTTTCAAAATTCATTTTATTACTTGCATCATTCATTTTCTCTTTTAATTCTTTTAAAACATGACTAGAATCTCCATTTAAAAAAGCTGTTATTTCCTTTTTCATTTTTTCAAGTTTATCTAAATCCACATGATTTTTACAATATCCAAGACACTCTCCTAGATGATAATATAAACAATAATCTTTTTTTAGCTTTTCACATTTTCTTAATGGATAAATTCTATTTAGCATATAAGTAACTCGTCTTGCTGCACCAACATTTGGATATGGCCCATATAAATTGCTTTTATTCTTTTTAGTTTTCGTATTTCTTACAACTTTTAATACAGGATATAATTCTTTAGTAAACTCTATATAAGGATAACTTTTATCATCCTTAAGTAAAATATTATATTTGGGATTGTATTTTTTTATTAGAGTAATTTCTAAAATTAAACTTTCAAGTTCAGATGAAGTTACAATATATTCAAAATCCTTAATATCTGATACTAACTTTTTAGTTTTACCAGTTACACGTCCTGTAAAATAACTCTTAAGTCTTCTCTTTAAATTTTTAGCTTTTCCAACATAAATTATATTACCATCTTGATCCTTCATTTGATAACTACCAGGAAGTTCCGGAACAAGTGCTAACTTTTCTTTAAACATAATCCCACCTCTTTTCTTATATCAATTATACAGAAAAAAACTAGTTTTTACTAGTTTTTTAATTCAAAATTCATTTTTATTAAAATTAATCTTCAAATTCATCTATTTTAATTTCAGATATCTTTTTTAAACTAAATTTTTTGATTTTATTTTCTAACATAATACTTTCTAATTTATCTAGTTTAATAAGATATTCTTTTTTTATTAAAAAATTATAACTAATAGTAGAATCCATCAAGTCTTTATGTAACGAAAAATTAATTATTTCAAAATTATTTTCTTTAAAATATTTATCTATTTCTAATTTTACATTTTCAAATACCTTGTTATTTATATTTAAATCTAAATTATATTCATATTCTATTTCACGACTTCCACTGATATTATTTACAAGTTTATTGATATATCTAAGAATAATATTGGAAAATAAAATAACAATTGTACCAATTATTGCTTCAAATATAGCTCCACCAGCAACAAGTACTCCTATTGCTGCATCACACCATAAAGTTGCTGCAGTAGTAAGTCCTCTTACTTTTTTTCCATCTTTAAGAATTACACCTGCTCCAAGAAACCCCATACCAGTTACTACCTGACTTGCAATCCTTGAAATATCATTTGATCCAACATTAATGGAAAAAGTTACAAACAAAAAACTTCCAATAGATACGAGTATACTTGTCCTAAGACCTATTATTCTTCTTCTGTATTGTCTTTCTATTCCAATTAAAAAACTTAATAAAAAACAAACACTTATTCTAAATAAAAATTCATAATTCATATTCCTACCACCTATTAAATTAAAATTACTAATCTACTTTAGATCAGTAATTCTATTTCTATTATTTTATTCATTAAGCCATGGCATTTCACGATTAATGGTAAGAACCGGACGTGTTGTATCTAAATCACGAGAGGCACCATTACGGTTTGAAAAATTAACTGTTCCAGCCATAGTTTTATTTGAAGCATAGCCACCACGAATCATCCATTCAGTATTAGACAAAAACATGCTACTAGTATCATTATACCAACCACCGACAACGGATGACAAATTTTTAACTATTTCTCTTGTTGCATCGCCTAACTTTCCTATAGAAATGACACTACTATTTTGAAATGAATATCTATCATAATATTTACTTAATGGAAAAACCGATGTTGTCCACGTTTCTGCACTTGAAACACTAAATTCTAACAAATTAGTTCTTCCTGCCACATTTGCCATTACATATTCAAAAGACCCACCACTCATATCATAAATTCCATAAATATTACCTGTTGTTGAAGCACCTGCTCCAAGATATCCTTGACCATTTCCTTGATCTGTTAAATTATTATATAAGTATGTAGTTGTTGTCGAAGAGTTACTATCATATGATCCTCCTGAATACCCAGTCTTATAATCACTATTATTATTTATATAAACTTCTTTATATTCACCTGTATATAAAGTATTTCCAAGTTTTCCATATTTAGACTGTGAGAGATATGCAACCGCTCCCCATTCCATATTCTTAATCATATGAGTATCAAAATTATTTGAATCAAAAGCTATTTCACCAGTTAAATTGCTATTTGCATCTAAATAAGTTACTGCACTTGTACTTTGATTAAATCCGTGTATATTATCATTTGATTCCATTCTTCTTATATTAGCAAACATATTTGAAACACTAATATTATTTAAACTACTCTGATCTGGTTTTACTAGTATATTTAATCCTGTTTTATTACAATTAGTAGCATTTGGAGTTTCATTACAAGTTTGATCATCTGTTGACATTTCAAACTTAGCCATCCAAAAACCTGTTAATTCTTCTCCATCACAACTTCCGTCAAGATTTTTAGTTCCAAAACAAAAAGCTGGATGTGTATATGTGCTCTTATGATTTACAATTGTACTATTTGTTGTATCCGTACAAATCTCAGAATGGGTACCTAATAATAATATATCATCATGACATTTAACAGTTCCTGTTGTATCTATTCCATGTTCAAACATTACTTTTATTTCTTGTTCTTCAGCTGTTTCATTATTTCCATTAAAAATTACATATTTATATCTTGGAATCCATACCCACATTGTTGTTATATCAGCCATATTTATTTCTGTACCACTACTTGCATTTAAGTAATAATCTCTTGTATTGGTTCCAGTTTCTTTAACAGTTACAGCATTGGCCCACATTTGTTCGTCATAATCAAACCATTTATATGTACTATTTAAATTTTTGCTATCTGCTTTTCTCCATACTCCTGTTGTATCACTTGTTTTATCATAATAAACAGGAATCATGTTATCTGTAAGCTCTGGAAAGTTTGCACCACTTTTATCTAGGTTAGAACTTTGCATTCCTTCTACTAATATTGCTTTTTTAAAAGTTGCACCATTTGCAGTACTATTATAATCTACCCAACAAATAAGTTCATATGTAATTGTTGTATCTTTATCTATACTTCCAGAATCAATCAAACCTGTTGACTCTAAATTTGTTATTTCAAATGTTTCTGATTGATTACTTCCAATAGTTCTTGTTAATTGATATCTTACATCACTATTTTTTAATGTACTTACATTTGTATCATCAACTAAACTAACTTTATAATTTGCAACTATATCTCCATTATTTTTTATAGCAAAAGTTACTTTATTCTCTGTTTTATCAAGACCTTCTGCATCACTCATCGGATAGGTATTATTCATTGTTATATTTGTTATATCAGTTATTAAATCTACATGAAAATCCGCAATTGTTAAATTATTATTACTTCCTTCGGTGTTTGTTCTTAAATATGCTAAACTATATCCTATATATAACATAAGTACTAAACTTGCTATTATAACTAACATTTTCTTTTTCATTCTCGTCACCTATTCTTCTTAAATTATATCATACATTTAGAAAAAAACAATATTAGAAGTGAATTATTTTTTTCCAAATAAGTAAACCTACTATAATTACAAGTAATAATAATATACTAATTATTATAAAAATTACTTTTTTATTAGTTTTAGTTTCATTTTTAAAACTTTCATCCATTTCTTCTTCAAAATCTTCTTTAGTAACTTCTAAATCTTTAACCATATCTTGACTCATATCATCCTTATGAATAATACTTGTATCAATTAATGATGTATCAAGAATAGGTTCTTCAAGTGGAGCCATAATCGTTGTATCATGATCAGGCATTAAGTCAGAAAGTAGTGTATCATCTTTTTCTTTTTCGCGATTTTCTTCATTGATACTTTCTATAATACTATTTAAATCATTTTCTTCAATAAAATTTCTTTTTAAATTATCATCTACCCTATTTTTAATTGCTTCATTGATTAAATCATTAATATCATAATTTTTTTCTTCATAAAAATATGGAGTAATAACTTCTTTATTTATTTTAATATCATCTTGTTTATCATTCTCTATTTCTTCAGTAAATTCTTTTATATCATTAATATCCACATAAGCATTATTCAAATAAACATCGGTATATAACTCTTGATTTTTATTTATTCTAGTTTGTTTAGAACTATCTGTATTTTCGTCTTCATAACGATCCATTCTCACTATACCACCTACTTTATTTATATATTATCATAAAAATTCAAAAAAAAAAAGAGAATAATTACTCTTTTCTAAAATTTATTTTTCTTCATTTAATTCAGTAAGTCTTTCAAATGCAAGACGTGCTTCAAGATCGTATTTTAACATATCTTTTCCACCAAATTCTTTTTCAATTTCCTCTTTAGATGTTTTGTACTCATTTGCTAACTTTTCAAGTTCTTTTTCAATATCTTCTTCTGTTACTTCAATTTTTTCTAATTTAATAATTTCTTCTAGAATTAAACGATATAAAACATTTTTATAGGCTTCAGGTTCTAGATTATTTCGCATATCTTCTTCTTTTGTTTTAGTAAATTGATAGTAAAGATCTAAAGAAATTCCTTGATATTTTAAATTTTCTTCAGCACGATGCATTAATCTATCTATTTCTTCATTTACCATTTCTTCTGGAATATCAACATCTGTATTCTTAGAAATAGCATCCATCAATTCTTCAATAAATTTATTTTCAATATCAGACTTTTTATGTATTTCTAAATGTTCTTTAATACTTGCTTTTAATGTCTCTTCTGAATTAACTCCTTCCATTCCTAAATCTTCAAAGAATTCTTCATCAAGTTCTCTTTCTTCTTTAGTTTTAATTTCATGAACTGTTACTTTAAAGATAGCATCGCGTCCCTTTAAGTTATCAGCATGATAATCACTTGGGAATGTCACTTTAATATCTTTTGTTTCTTCTTTATCCATTCCAATTAATTGTTCTTCAAATCCTGGAATAAAAGTATTAGATCCAATTACTAAGCTATAGTTTTCAGAAGATCCTCCATCAAACTCAACTCCATCAACCATTCCTACGTAATCAATTATTACAGTATCTCCATTTTCTACTTTTCCATCTTTTATAACAAGCTCTGCATAATGTTCTTTTAAATGATTAATTTCATCATTAATCTCTTCATCTGTAACAACTAGTTTATCTTTCTTAATTTTTAAATCTTTATAATTTTTTATTGTAAGAGAAGGTTTTGTAATAATTGTAAATATAAATTCTATTTTTTCTTCACTAATATTTTTAATATTTACAGTTGGTTCAACAACAGGAACTACTTTTGCTTCTTCAATTGCTTTTAAATATGCATTATTAACAACTAAATCTGCTGCATCTAAAAATAAACTTTCGATTCCATTTTTCTTAACATATATATCATATGGAACTTTACCTGGACGAAATCCATCCATTTTTATATTTTTTTGATTTTTTAAAAATGCATCTTTTATAGCCTTTTTCCATTCTTCGCCTTCAATTATTTTTGTTAACTCTAATCGATTTTTTTTATTTTTTTCCATAATCCACCTCACAAGTCGATATTATACAAGATTTTTCTTAAGTTTTCAAGGAATTTATGATCTTTTTTCTATTTTAAATATGGTAATAGTTTAAAAAAATTAAACGTTTAAAAATATTTTATTTCTTTTCTTCTTTATAATTATATGTTAGCATATATGAAAAAATGTCAAATAGGAATTATTTTTGGAAAAAATCCTTATTTAGTAGAAAAATTTATAAATTAGTAGTATAATTTAGTATAGGTGGTGTTAGTGAATTATCCAGGTGGTATAACAAAAAAAACAACAATCATCAAAAATGATGTAAATTATAAAAATAGAGGTATGAATTTAGAAAACGATTTAAATATTACCAATAACTATTATATAGAAAAAAATATTGCATATATTTATAAAAAACCTACTCCAATTAAAGTAGTAAAAGCTGAATATAACAAGAATAAAAATCGAATAATTACAGAAGCTTATTATAGCGAACCATCAACAACAGACTATAATGGAATATATAAAGGAAATTATATTGATTTTGAAGCCAAAGAAACAAAGAATAAAACAGGCTTTCCATTAAATAACATTCATGCTCATCAAATTAAACACATAAGAAATATAGTAAGCGAAGACGGGATATGTTTTTTAATAATTAGATTTACAAGTTTAAATAAAACATATTTATTAAAAGCAATAGATTTTTTAAATTACATCGATTCTAATAAAAAAAGCTTAATTTCAATTGATTATATTAAAGAAAAAGGAAAAGAAATTAAAGAAAAATATTTAAAAAGATTAGATTATTTAGAAATAGTAGATGAATTATGGAGGAAAAAATGAGTAAAAGTATTAAAAGAAAGAAAAAAGGAAAATTAAACATTGGATTAATTATAATGCTTATAGTTGTACTTGCTTTTATAATAGCATTTTATTTTGTGTTTGGAAGTGATGCAGCACTTATAACAACAATTGGTGTAATTATTATTTTATTTGTTGCAAAGTTATTTGATTTAACAAAGAAAAAGAAAAAACAAAGAAAAATTCTAAAATGTTTTTTAATTATCTTTTTAGTAATGGGAATTTTAGGAATTATTGGAATAGGTGCATTCATGGTCTATGTTGTATCAAGTGCTCCTGAATTTAAAACTAGCTTATTAACTGAAAAACAATCAACCATTCTTTATGATAGTAATGGTGAAGAATTTGCAAAAATGGGAAGTCAAAAAAGAGAAAATATTGAATATAGTGATTTACCAGAAATATTTATTGATGCATTAATTGCAACTGAAGATTCAAGATATTTTCAACACAATGGACTTGATCTTGCAAGATTTTCTAAAGCTGTTGTACAACAATTAATGGGAAAAAGTGATGCTGGAGGTGGTTCAACTATTTCCATGCAGGTTATTAAAAATAGTTTTACAGATACAGTAAGTACCGGAATTAAAGGTCTTATTCGTAAATTTACAGATATATATCTTGCTGTTTTTAAACTAGAAAAACTTTACACCAAAGAACAAATTATTGAATTTTATGTAAATAACCATAATTTAGGAGACGCATACGGTGTTGAAGAAGCAAGTAAATATTACTTTGGTAAATCTGCATGTGATATGAATCTTTCAGAAGCTGCTATTCTGGCTGGAATGTATCAAGCACCCGGTACATATAATCCACGAATAAATCCTGATAAAGCAGAAGCAAGAAGAAAAACCGTTTTAAATCTAATGGTAAGACATGGATATATTTCCAAAGAAGAAGCAAATTTAGCAAATAGCATTCCTGTTTCATCATTACTAAATATTAGAGCATCAAACCAAAGTGCTTATCAAGGATATATTGATACTTTAAGAGATGAAATTAGTGATAAATATGGACTTGATCCAAATACCACTTCAATGTTAATTTATACCAATATGAATCGAGCAAAACAAGATGGATTAAATGATATTGCAAATGGTAAAACTTATAATTGGATTGATGATTATGTTCAAGCTGGAATTGTTATTTTAGACTCATCTACTGGTAAAGTTGAAGCACTACTTGCTGCAAGAAATTATAATGGCCAAATGCTTTATAATTATACAACTGATATTAATAATCAAATAGGATCAACTGCAAAACCATTATTTGACTATGCACCAGGTATTGAATACAATAACTGGTCAACATATACTTTATTTAATGATAGTGAATATACATACTCAAGTGGACAAGCAATTCATAACTATGATGGAGGATATCGTGGATGGATTACTTTAAGATATGCCCTATCCGATTCTAGAAATATCCCTGCTTTAAAAGCATTTCAACAAGTTGATAAAAAGAAAATTATAGAACTTGTAACAAGTGTTGGTATTACACCAGAAATTAGTAATGGAACAATTCATGAAGCTCATGCAATAGGTGCATTTAATGGTTCTAATCCAATGGAAATGGCTGGAGCTTATCAAATATTTTCTAATGGAGGAAAATATACTGAACCTTATTTAGTATCTAAAATTGTTTTAAGAGCAACTGGTGAAGTAATAGAACCAAAAATAGAAACTAAACAAATAATAAGTGATTCAACTTCTTATATGATTGCAGATGTATTAAAAGGTGTTGTCAACAATCGTATGCGAAATTATCGCTACCATATATCAGATAACTTCTCAGCTAAAACGGGAACAACAAATTATCCATCAAATATGTGGAAAAGTTATCCAGGTCTTCCAAGTGATGCTATTAGTGATTGTTGGGTAATGGGATTTACCAATAAAACTGTTATTTCTCTTTGGTATGGATATAATAGAATTGATCCTGAACATTTAGATAGAGTATTACACTGGGTCCCAGCAACTAACGAAAGAGCTAATCTATTTAATGCCATCGCTAATATTGGATTTAACCATGATGGATCTGATTTTGAAATGCCAAGTTCTGTTGTTAAAGTTGGAGTTGAAGCTGGTACAAATCCACCACTACTTCCAAGTGAAAATACACCATCATCATCAATTGTTTATGAATTATTTAAAAAAGGAACTGAACCTACAGAAGTATCAAATGCTTATTCAAAACTCTCGGCACCATCAAATCTAAGCGTAAATTACAAAAATGACAAAGTAGAACTTTCTTGGAGCAAAGTAAATGATCCAGGTTATGTAAATGATTCTGCATTTGGTTACTATGTTTACTACAATGATACCCTTCTAACATTTACAACCAAAACAAATTTCACAGTTGATAAAAGTGATGGAAAAGTTAGTAACTATATAGGTACATATTCAGTTGAAGCTGGCTATAAAGACGTTTCAACTAGTAGATCAGAAAAAATAACAAAAAGCTTAACTTCTACTAAAACCTATAATCTATCAATTAGTAAAAACACAACTTATTTAAATATTGGAGATAAAATCTCCGATGACTTATTTAATGGTAATTTAGTAATTTTAAAAGAAAATGATACAGTTATAACTTTAAATAAATCTAATATAAAAGTAACTGTTAAAAATAGCAGTGGTGATATAGTATCATCTATAACAAGTGAAAGTGCAGAAACTTATACAGTAACTTATACAATAACATACAATGGTTATACTGGAACAACAAGCAATAAAATTGTTATTAGAGGAAATGGTTCAGAAACATCTACAAATGATGAAAAGAATAATTAAAAGAAAGTCATAAGACTTTCTTTTTTTTTAATCAAACGTAATACCTTTAATTCTTCCTTCTTTTAAATCATTGATAATAATTGTATAAACTTTATCATAATCAATCAAATTACCTTGCTTTATTGAACTAGTGTTTTCAGCAATACATTTAAATATTTTTTCTAAATCAAATTCAATATTTTCATCTAATTTATATCTATTTATTAAAATATTTTTATAATTATTATATAAATATGTAATAATATAGGAAGCAATTTCTTCTTTATCTAAAATATCTTCATTAATTGATGCAAAACTTGCTAAATTAAGGCCTACTTCTTTTGCTTCAATCTTAGGGTATAAAATACCGGGTGTATCCATAAGTTCTATTGTATTTCCTACTCTAATCCAACTAATTCCTTTAGTAACACCAGCTCGATTTCCTGTTTTTAAACCATTCTTTCCACTTATTCTATTTATCAAAGTACTCTTTCCAACATTTGGTGCTCCAATAACTATTGCTCGATAAGTTCTTGGTTTAAGCCCCTTCTTTATTCTAGAATCATTAATATCTTTTAATAAATTATTAGTTTTATTAACAAGATCATTTATTTCTTTTTTAGAAATATCTTTTAAGTTTAATATTACAACTATATATTTATTTTTTAAATCTTCTAATATTTTATTAGTTTTTTCTTTATCACAAAGATCATACTTTGTAACTATTATTATTCTTTTTTTATCTTTCACTAATAAATCCAAATCAATTATTTTAGAAGATATTGGCATTCTTGCATCTAATACTTCATAGACAATATCAATTAAAGATAATTTTTCTTTTATTTCTCTTTTTGTTTTAGCCATGTGTCCAGGATACCAGCTGATATTGGTTTTGTCTAGCCCAGCATTTCCATTTGTATTACTCATAAGAATCACTCCTTTTTGTAAGAAACTTTACTTATCAATTATATCACAAAATTTCAATTATTTAGATACCTTAATGCATCTTCAAGAATATTTTAATATTTAAATATTATTCAACATAAACATAAATAATTTACAAAAAAACAGCTGTTTTTTTATTTAACAAGCTGTTTTACTTTTCCTTTATTCGAATCAAATTCTGATTCAAACATGATATGGGTTATTTCGAAAATAGACTTAATATAATTATCAAATATTCCTTTTTCTCTTAATTCAAAAATAAATTTTTTAACTTTTTCCTCATCACATATATAACAATTACTAAAATCAAAAGCATATGGAGAACCAACTTGTTTACCACTTAATTCATAGTTACTATTATAAGCAATAAATAATTCTGTACCCGAAATAAATTCTCTTGCTTTAAATCTATTAAACTTATGTGCTGCTGGACACAAATTAATGCTATGTGCTATCATTCTTTGGAATGCCATACTTAAATTATTATTAACAATCATAAACATTTTTTGATATTCTTTTGGAACACCATTTTTTTCGAATATTTCTGTAGCATTTCCATCAGTAAAAGAAATCATACTTGGCTGTGAATATATTATGCTTCTATCATCTTTATCAGCATTTAAAATATGCATAATCAAATATATATTCTTTGCATCCACTCCAATATATTTTTTAGCTGACATAACTCCTCCTCACCAGGTATTATAAAACTTTCTTTTTATTAATTAAATCAATTATACAAAAATATACAAAAAATCAGATAGCAACTATCTGACAAATTTATATAAAAACACTCTTTTTTCTAAAAGTTAGACCGTCAATACCACCCTTTTTAAATATCGCTATTTTTGGATGATTTTTACCGAATTTTATCAAATTTTAGTTTTTTTTTACTTTTTTTAATAAAAAAATGTAATAAGTAAACATTCATTTTCCCTTGATTTTATAAGGTTTTATAAAAATGTTTGACTAAATCCATACCAAACAGTTTATATGAGTTTTATTTTCATTCATTTGAATTACCTCCTCTTAGTTAATAATTTTTCCTTTGTTTTACTTAAATATTCTTTTCTTTTTTCTAATTTATCTGGATGATGTGCAAGTGCATCACATCTTTGTATTTCATAAAGTTTCAAACATAATTCATAATTATTCTCAATTTGTTCACTACTAATTGGTGTATCATGGTTTTCAATTAAATAACATATTAAATTAATATATTCTTCATTATAACCTAACCTATGTAATATTTCCTCCGACATTTTTGCTGATACCATAGGATGATTTTTAAAATGTCTAATTTCTTCATCTTGATATGAAAAAGGTTTACCAATATCATGAAGTAATAAACACAATCTTATATCAAAATCTTTTTCTGATAAGGTAAGAGCTAATAACGTATGATTCCATACATCTAAATGATGATGAGGATGTCTGTGTTCAAATCCAATCATATTTTCTATTTCTGGAATTAGTTTCAATAAATAATCTATATTTTCATTAATAGATTCTACAATATTCTCTGATAATAAAATTGATTGCAAATCCATGTCTATTACCTCGACTTTCTTATTATTAGGTGGCGTAATCACCTTACTAATTCCTCCACTATTTTGCATTAAAAATAGTCATTTAATTTTTGTCTGTTTTATCATATTTTTATGTTAAACATGCTAGATGTTCACTCTCACAATCCCTTATTTTCCCTAGGGTTTCTCCTATTCTTGGATAAATCGTAATCAACCAGTTTATATTAGTTTTATTTTCATTCATTTGGATTACCTCCCTATCTTTATTTCATTATCATCTTGTTTAGTTTTATTAACCACTAATTGTTCCAATGAAAAATAATTTAAATCTTTTGTATCAATTGATTCATTAACGCAAAAATTATTATAAAGCAATGACTTACCAGATACAATAATATCAAATATGTAATCATGCGGATTATTATATATACAATTTAACATTGCCTTTTGCATTGTCATTTCATCAAACAATCTTTTAGTTGGAATTGCTATAACCATAGGTTTTGTATCTTTGAATTTATTCCAATATTTATTAAAGAAAGATAATACTTCATTACCTTCATTTTTAGATAAATCATAATATTTTATTAATGAATTCACACATTCAAGTGCATCATTATAATTCTTAGTGGAATAACCCTTTTCTTTATGATAGTTAACTAATTGATGATATACAGAGGCTTCACCACAGAACAATCTAAACCATTCAGGTCCATTACTATAATTCATAATTTGTAATGGATCAGAGTTGCAAAATATACCAGTATAATCATGATTAAAATCATTAATTACAAATTGAAATGGATTTACTTTATCATACTTGCTAAACAATTGATTCATAACTAAAATATCATTTTTTTCTTCATTATCTTCTTTCTTCACAAAACCATTTTTAATTAGTTCATCGCCATATAAACTATTAGTAGAATGAAAAATATAACCATTAATATAAAAATTTAAATAAGCATACTTCTCTATTTCACCAATTCTTGATTGTATATTCCCTTTGCTAATATTCATAATTGAGGCAATTCTATTTATTATGAATTCTTTTTTGTTATCAGAGTGAATATATTCAATTATTCCATCATTGTTTTTAAATAATATGCAGTAATTAATTATTTGAGCAATCAAAACAGATTTCTCATGACGCTCATCAAAAGATGCATCATAATCAAATTGACACATTTCTTGAATCTCACTACTACTTAAAGTATTCTCAACTAAATTACCAAATTCATTCATACATTTCACCTCGTTTTATTAAAAGTTAGACTCCTGTCACCACTCCCTAAATACTATGGTATTTTTGGAGTTCTTTTATCTATTTTTTATACTTTTTAGTAATTATTTATTAAAAAATGTAATTACTATATATTAACTTTTTTCTTATTTTATAAGAGTTTCATGAATAGTTAGACTAAATTGTCATCAACCAATTGATATTAGTTTTATTTTCATTTATTTGGATCAACTCCTTTTATTTATTAAAATTTTAATATATTTTTTGCTGATTCATATTGTACTTTAACAAGCACTTTACCCTTATCAGACATCTTATTATAACTTCTATCTAATTTATCCATAACAAATTTACTTCCATCATCTATAGATAGGCCTTTTTCTTTATAAACCATACTTAAAAGCGATGGAATACTATAAAAATGTGCCATAGCATCAGAATCAGCTACACATATTTCTTCAGGTGATGTTTTATCAGCTAACCTGCTTCCACGATGGTTTAAAATACATTTTTTAATTAATTCTATTTTATCAGTTGGATAACATTCAGCAAGTAAAAGTTGTTCTGCTATATCTGCACCTATAATATGATGCTCTTCAGTAAAACTTACATCTGTTACACTAGCAATGTCATGAAGAAGAGCTGCTATTGCAACTATTTCTAAATCTGCACCATATTCACTAGCATATTTTTTTGCTAGTTCATAAACTATTTTTATGTGATGGTCCCATGCTCCTATCCCATATGCATTTGTAGGTTGTTCACATCTATTTTTAACTTCATTATACATTTTATCTTCAATTGTCATATTATTTCTCCTGCTCTAATTGTTTAACCATCAATACCAAGTATCAAATATAATTTATTTTTATATAAAGTATGCCTCAAAACAATTGTCGGCATATTACAAGCCAGTACCCTAATTCCTCTCAAAAATGAGTATATTTTAACCTATTTTTTCAAATTTTTCCTTCTTTTTTATTAAAACTTGCAAGATCTAATTTGCTAAAAAGTCCAATTTTACAAGAGTTTTATTGATATACGGCATAAATACAAGCCAACCAATTAATTATTTTATCATCATTCATTTTTTCACCTCATACAATATAGTTAAATTTATTTAAACGATTAAACATCCCACTTTTAAATTTATAAATTTTAAACTATATTTTTATTTTTTTAGTCCAAATCTATTAAAAGGAAATAAGACAAGAGATGTTTTTCCAAGTATTTCATCTTTACTAATTAAACCAATATATCTAGAATCAAGGCTATCTAATCGATTATCTCCAACAACAAAATAATAATTGTCAGGGATTTTTTCTTCTAAAATATAATCTAATGTCTCTTTATGAAGAAAATTTTCTTCAACTAATTCTTGATTAATATATAGTTTATTATCCTTATACTCCAAAGTATCCCCTGGAAGTCCAATTACTCTTTTAATTAAATATTCTCTATTTTTTTTAATAACTACTCTATCAAATCTTTTAATAGAATTAAATCGATAACTAATTTTATCTAAAATCATAATATCTTTATCATATAAAGTATTATTCATACTATTTCCGTTTACCCTTATTGGAGTAATAACAAATTGTTTAATAAGTAATACTATTACTATAACAACTATATATCCAAGATATTCTTTTAATTTTTCATTCATGATATGAAAAAAGATAAGCAAAGCTTACCTTATCCCCTTTCCTTAATTTTGTATTGTCCAGCTAATCCTCTTAAGAAGTTAAGTTTAGCTCTTCTAACTTTTCCTTTTTTAATTACTGTTAAATTAGCAATTTTTGGTGAATGAATTGGAAATGTTCTTTCTACTCCAACACCAGCTGACATTTTTCTAACTGTAAATGTTTCACTTATACCTGAACCATGTCTTTTAGTAACAATTCCTTCATAAGCTTGAACTCTTTCTTTATTTCCTTCGATGATCTTAACATCAACTCTAACAGTATCACCAACACGAAATTCTGGAATGTTCGGATTTAACTGTGACGCAGTAATCTTATCAATTACGTTCATAACACACTTTCCTTTCTAATTGTAATTATACTAAAATGATATAGCAGCGAATTACATGTAATAATATAACACAACTTTATTAGTTTTGCAACGATTTTTTAAATTTTAAGATACTTTTATATTTTTTTAATATTATATGGTGTCTTTATAATATTCTCAATGTTTTTAAGTAATACTTTATCGATCTTAGTAAAATATAATGTTAAAGAATAATTCTTATTATTTGAAATATTTAAACCATCTACTAATACTTTTCCCATATCAATAATTAATGTATTTTTATTTAAATATTTTTTAAATTCTTTAACTAATATTGGATAATGAGTACAACCAAGTACTAAAGCATTTATATTTGAATATTTTTTTAAATAGTTTTCTATTACTTTAATATCTATTTTATTAGACTCTATCATAGGAACAAATTCAGTCGTTGCAACTTCTATTATATTATTAATACTATTTTTAAAAATATGACTTTCTACTGTTTTTTTTGTTCCAAAAAGTAATATACTTTTTAAGTTTAATTTTTTTAAATAAAAAATAGTTGGAGTAATAATATCAATAATTGGAATTGATGTTTTCATTTTTAATTCAGAATAACAATTTGAACTAACGGTTCCACATGCAATCACTATTAAATCAACTTTTATTTCTTCAAAGAAATGAATAATATTAGTTGATAAGTTTAATAGAGTTTCTTTATCTTTTTCTCCATAAGGAACATTTAAAGTATCCCCATAATAAATATATTCATTATTAGGATATTTTTTTATAAATTCTTTTAATACATTAAGGCCACCTATACCAGAATCAAATAATCCTATTTTCATACATTACCTCCTGTTAAATTCTATTTTTAATTTTTATTATTAGCATTTTTTATTGGAAATATAATAAATAATATTTCTATCCAAGATTAGCACATTCATTAAAGATTAACAATACTAAATATAATATTTTTATAAAAATTAAAAAGATAGAATCATTAGACTCCATCTAATTAATTATTTTATAACTTCTATTCCACCCATATAAGGTCTTAAAGCAACTGGCACTTTAATAGATCCATCCTCTTGATAATTATTTTCTAAAAATGCAATTAAAGCACGTGGAGTTGCAAGTACAGTATTATTTAAAGTATGAACAAAGTAAGTTCCATTTTCTCCTTTTGTTCTAATTCCAAGACGACGTGCTTGAGCATCTCCTAAAGTAGAACAAGACCCTACTTCAAAGTATTTTTGTTGTCTTGGACTCCATGCTTCTACATCACAAGATTTGACTTTTAAATCAGCTAAATCTCCAGAACAGCATTCAAGTGTTCTAACTGGAATATCTAAACTTCTAAAGAATTCAACTGTGAATTCATACATTTTTTTATACCATTTCATAGAATCAGATGGTTTACAAAGAACTACCATTTCTTGTTTTTCAAATTGATGTACACGATATACTCCTCTTTCCTCTATTCCGTGAGCACCAACCTCTTTTCTAAAACATGGTGAATAACTTGTTAAAGTAATTGGAAGACTTTCTTCATTTACAATTTGATCTTTAAATCTACCAATCATTGAATGCTCTGAAGTACCAATTAAATATAAGTCTTCTCCTTCTATTTTATACATCATATTTTCCATTTCAGAAAATGACATTACTCCATTTACAACATCAGATCTAATCATAAATGGTGGTATACAATAAGTAAATCCTTTATTAATCATAAAATCTCTAGCATAAGAAAGCATTGCGCTATGTAATCTTGCCATATCTCCCATTAAGAAATAAAATCCATTACCACTTGTTCTTCCACTTGCATCTTTGTCAATTCCTGAAAACTTTTCTAAAATATCAGCATGATATGGAATTTCATAATTTGGAACAACAGGATCGCCAAAGCGCTCCATTTCAACATTTTCAGAATCATCTCGACCGATTGGTACACTTTCATCAATTATATTAGGAATAGTTAACATAATTTTTCTAATCTCTTTGTTTATTTCTTCTTCCTCTTTTTCCATTGTTTCAAGTTTATTATTTATTTCTATAACTTTTTCTTTATTCTGATTGGCTTCAGTCACTTTTTTTTCTTTAAATAGTTTGCCAATATCATCACTTAATTTTTTTCTTTCACTCCTTAGAGTATCACCATTTGCTTTTAATTCTCTTGATTTTTTATCTAAATCAATTACCTTATCAACTAGTTCAAGTTTTTCCTCTTGAAATTTCTTTTTAATATTTTCTTTTACAACCTCTGGGTTTTCTCTTAAAAATTTAATATCTATCATTTTCTTCCTCCATTATTTCATCTAATTTATTTTTTATTTTTGTATATGCAACTTCATATCTTTTACTAATTCTCTCATAATCATTTATAGTTGGATTTTTAATTCTAGTAATATCCATATTATGCTTTAGATCAGATAATTTTACATTTAATACATGAATATTTTCACTACTAATTATTCTATCAATATAATCAGGATAATATTCACCTTTTTTCTTAGTTAAATAAGTTAACATCGAAATTATTTCATCATCATATCCAAATTCTTTTAAATCCGAATAACTTATATTAGTATCTTCCACTATGTCATGTAAAAGTGCAACTATTTTTTCTTGATACAACGAGACACCTGAATACACCTTAAATAAGTGGTTAAAATAAGGAAGTCCACCTTTATCTACTTTATCATCAAAAACTCTTAATACTAGTTCTAATGTTTTATAAAGTAAATCTTTATTTTCTTTTAATGCTTGATACTCATTCTCTTCAAAATAACTTTTTAACATATTTTCTCCTTTTAAATAAAAAAGAATGGCTAATTAAAGACGTCCTTAGACTGTACCATTCTTTCTTTCACTTTTTTTGATAACGATAATAATAATTACCGGAACTGATTAGGTTCTCTAAAGAGTAGATAAATAGTTTTTATTGTTAATTTTCACCAACCCATTAACTCTCTGAAAATAAAAATTCTATTATTGTCTCTTTTTCAATTTACATATATTTTTGCATTTGTTTCATCATTTGTTTTACTTGTTTTTCATTAGGTGTTCTTCCCATACCACTCATAAGTGTTTTAATCATATCTTCATTTATCGGTGGATTTTTCTTTAAATACTTAGTCATTAATTTTCGAGATACAAAAAATCCTATAACTGCACCAACAATTAATCCAATAACTATCATTAATATGTCATGTAACATTATAATATCAACTCCCTAAAAATAATATACTATATCTTTAAATTTTATTCAAGATTATTTTTTTACTTTTTTCCAAATATTAATGTATTCTATCATAGATACAATAGACATAATAACTGCAAAGTAAATTAAAAAATCTGCAACTTTTAAATTTATAAGTTCGAATGGTAAATTATAAAAAAACATTAATGCAAGTCCAATCATCATTGATGCAGTCTTTATTTTTCCAGATTTAATTGCTGCTGTTACATAACCTTTTTTTAATAAATCCATTTTAATTGCATTAACTACTTCATCTCTAAAAATGTATATTACTGGAACAATTGAAGGTATAAAACCACGACAAGCAAATATAACTAAGCATGAATTTACTAATACTTTATCTGCAATTGCATCTAAAAGTTTTCCTGTATCAGTTACAAGATTATTTTTTCTAGCAATATTACCATCTAAATAATCGGTAAATGCTGCAATAATATAAATAAGACCAGAAATAAAATAAACTGAATCAACAACAAGCCCAGCTATATTAAATTTTGGAAAATTAATTCCTACCATATAAAAAGGAAATAAACATAAAATAACTATAACAATTGTTAATATAATTCTTGTAACAGTTAATCTATTAGGTAAGTTCATAATAATCTCCTTTCATATTACTAAGTTCTTTTGATATTTTAGGTTCTTCGGTTGCAATTTTAAGTACTAAATACACAATTAAGGATATCAAAAGTAAAACTGTAATTAAAAGTACAATTGGAGCAAAATCATACCTTGTATGCTTAATCTTAGTATAAGGAGATGATATATGATTTTTTTCTTCAACTACTTTATTATTAGCTTTTTTTATATCATCAAGTGAGATTTTTGAGGTTTTTTCAAAGACAAAATCATTGAACTCATCAAGCATTTTTTCAACATCTAAGCCCAAATATTTAGCATATACTCTGACAACATCTTTTAATTCAAATATATCCTTAAAAGCCTTATGATTACCATCTTCTATCGCTTCTAAAAGAGAAGGATTAATTTTTAAATCTTCACTAGCTTCTCCAATACTTACTCCATTTTTTTTTCTTTCGCTTTTTAAATATTCCCCTATTTCTTTCAAACTAATCACCTCAAAAGGAAAATAATATTTTTATTTTATTTTAAAATACTTTATAAGCCATGTTCTGTCCCTTTAAAAGGTGGCAAACATTTATCTATTATATTTCAAATCCTAGGTTTGATTCAGTTTCTCTCTCCTAAGCTCCCCTACCAATATTTGGGTTTCTCACTCGTGGGGTTTACTATGTTCCACTTCCTCCGTTTCCAGATTCTTCATCACTATAGCACTTTTATAATTACTCTAACCATAGAAAACTTTAGGTTATTTCATAGCCGTTAGTAAAAACTACTTAAGGTTATTTTTTCCCTTAACACGAACACTACTATCATCTCAGATAGTGTGAGCATGGACTTTCCTCTATATTACAAGAATACAGCGTTTGCCAAAGTATTTTATTCTTCTTCTTTGTCTTTTCCGTATACAACTTTTTCTAAACGAGACAATCTCTTTAAAACATCTAAATTAGATGATGATCCTGAATTTATAGGAGATGCTTTCACAATCTCAACGTTTGTTTTTAAATTTCTAATTTCTTGTTTTAATTCAATTATTTGCTCTAGATTATCTTCTTTTTCTTTTTCAAGATTTCTAATAATTGTATAAAAATGTTCGTAGTCTGCAATTACTAAATCTAAAAATTGGTCTACTTCTTTTAAACGATATCCTCTTGTATCAATTTTAAAATTTTTTTCAAGTATCATATCGCTAGTAAGATTAAACTCATCTTTATACATAATCCACATCCTTTCTATCCTTTAAATATCTATACTAATATTTTAGAACAGTAGTCAAAAGTTGTCAAGTAAATAATTTTTATCATAAAGGTGTATTTTATTTTTATATTAATTATATAAATAAAACCCTTCTACGAAGGGTTAAATACTACCTGGTGATCAGTACGGGATTCGGACCCGTGAATGCTGCCGTGAAAGGGCAGTGTGTTAAGCCACTTCACCAACTGACCAAAAAAAAATGGCGCCTCAACTGGGACTTGAACCTAGGACCCCTTGATTAACAGTCAAGTGCTCTAACCAACTGAGCTATTGAGGCAAAACAATATAAATGGTGGGCCTGAATGGACTTGAACCATCGACCTCACGCTTATCAGGCGTGCGCTCTAACCACCTGAGCTACAAGCCCATTTACATATCACTCTTTGGTGTCCAGCTAGGGATTCGAACCCTAGACCCACTGATTAAGAGTCAGTTGCTCTACCAACTGAGCTAGCCAGACATTCCGCAAGAACAAATAATATTTTATATTATGTTCTTGCTATTGTCAATAAATTTTTGTAATTTTTTTCTTTTTTTTATGCAATTGATGTAATTTCAACTTGATAAACACCATTTGGACTTTCTACGTCAACTATTTCTCCAACTTTTCTTCCTAATAAAGCTTTTGCAATTGGACTTTCATTTGAAATTTTACTTTCAAATGGATTTGCTTCTTGACTTCCAACAATTTGATATTCATCTTCCTCTTGATCATCAATATATTTAATTTTTACAGTATTTCCAATACTAACTTTATCATTATCAACTTGCTCAATAATAGAAACATTTTCCATTATCTGCTCTAATTTTTGAATTCTTCCCTCAAGTTCAGCTTGTTCATTTCGAGCAGCATCATATTCTGCATTTTCAGATAAATCTCCTAAAGCCCTAGCTTCTTTAATTGCTTTTATATTAAGTGGACGTTTAACATTAATTAAATCATCCAATTCTTTTCTCAATTCTTCATACCCCTCTTGAGTTAAATAAACTGTCTTCTTTTCCATCTCGACACCTCCTAAATAAAAAACTCCTTATCAGTATATTATAAACTATTCAAAAAGTCAAGGTAAATTTTTTCTGTATTTTTCTAAGTTTTTTATCAACACTTTATGATATGCAATACTTTAAATATTATTCTTCTAAATATGGAATTCTTAACATCGAATACATTGGAATATCTTTATTAAATCTTATTTTTAAAATACTATCTGCTTGATTGGCAACTAAAATTGGCTCCATTTTCTCATTATATAAATTATCAATAATTAATTCAATTATATCCATATTCGGAGTTATAATTTCAATTTTATCACCTAATTTAAAATAGTTTCTTTGACGAACTGTGTAAATTTCTTCATTTTTATCAATAATAATTCCTAAATAGTCTTGATTACTTGACTCGCCTCTTCCAATATAATATTGATCAGTCACATCAGCTTCCTTATTATAAAAGTGTGTACTATTTTCTCGATTTGATACTTTACTTAAAATATGAATTTCTTTTTTTAATAAATCATCTGTTAATTGATTGTTGTAAACTGCTTCTATAATTCTTCTATATGATGATAATACAACAGCTAAATAAAAAGGCGAACGCATTCTTCCTTCTATTTTAAAACTTTTTATACCAATCATTATCATATCCTTAATATACCCCGACATATTAAGATCTTTAACTGCCATAGAAAAATCTTTTTCGTCATTAATATCAAAACAAAAACGACAAATTTGAGCACATCCACCACGATTAGAATCACGATTAGTAAAATAGTTTGATAAAACACATCTTCCACTTACAAATGTACACATTGCACCATGAATAAATACTTCTATATCCATTTTAGTATCTTCAATAATTTCTTTAATATCATCTCTATTAGTCTCTCTTGCTAAAACAACTCTATCAATACCAAGTTTTTTTAAATAAGAAACACTTTCTTTATTAGAAATACTTAATTGAGTACTTAAATGAACTTCTACCGAAAAATTTTCTTTAATATATTTTACTAAAAATAAGTCACTTACAATAAAAGCATCAATTCCAGCTTCTACTACATTCTTAATATAATCATATACTCCAGCAATATCAGAGTTATGAAAAACAATATTCAATGTTAAATAAACTTTTTTCCCGTATTTATGAGCAAAACTGCATCCTTCTTTAATCTCACTTAAACTAAAATTATTAGCATTTGCTCTTAAACTATAGTCACGTCCTCCAATATAAATAGCATCTGCTCCATATATACAAGCAATTTTTAATCTTTCTAAATCACCAGCAGGACTTAATAGTTCAACTTTATTATTTAATAATTCTTTCATCGCTATTTTACCTTATAAATTGTCTTAGTATAAAAAAATCCATCATAATTACCAATTAATTTTTCCATATCTTTTAAAAACAATTCCCCATCTATTTTTTCTTCTAAACTTTTTTTATATAATTCTAATATTTGTAAAAATATATTATCGTCTATATAATTATTATCAATAATACCATATTCAATTTTATCTTTTAGATCTAAAAATGCTCTTGATCCATTTAAAATATCTCCAGTTAAAATATTAGTACCAATTTTATTTTCAACAACTAAATACTCTCTATCTTTATTTTTTTCTTTTATTGTATTTATTTTATTATGATTAGATCTTTCTATATGTTGATAATAGTTTGTAACTAATTTTCTTTTTGAATGTGAAATAATAACATGACCGATGAAATAAGAAATTAAAGAAATGTTCGTTTTAAGGCTTATGTCTTCCATTTCTTCTTTAGTTATTTCCGTACTTAAATATGCATAACTGCAACCAAGATCTTTATAAAAGTTACAAATATTATAATTAGTAACCATATGAGTTTGATGAAAACAAAGATTAATTTTCAAATTTAGTCTTTGAGTAATTGATAAAATGCTAAGATCATAAAATAAAACTCCTTTAATGTTTAATTTAGAAAGTTCTATCAATTTTTTTTCTAAATCCTTTAGATCATCATTAAAAATATTTTTATTAATAGAAACAAATAACTCAATATTTGGATATGTATTTAACATTTCTTTTATTTCATCAAGTGATAATTCATAGTAATTAACAGAATAATTCTTTAACCCTATAAGAAAAGAATTAGCGAAAGGTAAGTATTCGCGTAATTCTTTTTTATTTATTTGAATAAGTAATTTCAACTTAACCCCTTCTTTCCGTTACAGCAACCCCATCACCTATTTTATAAATTGTGGTTTTATATAGCATATGATTTTCTAAAAAATAGGTATAATCTTTTATTTTTCGTACTATTCCTAAAATATTTTTAGATGGAATATCTTCTTCATTCATTTCTACGTATCCATGAAAATACATGTTATCTGTAATAATATATCCATCAACTGCTAAATTGGATTCAAAATGTTCAAAGAAATCTCTATTTTTTCCTTTAGCAGCATCTATAAATATTAAGTCATATTCATCTTCCAATTTTACATTCAATGCATCATTAAAAATTAAAGTAATCCTATCTTCCAAATTAAACTTTTTAATATTTTTTAAAGCTTCCATATATCTTGCTTCATCGCGTTCAATAGTAGTTACATGAATATCTTTATCAAGAAGTGCCATCATAATTGCAGAATAACCAATTGCTGTTCCTATTTCTAAGATATTTTTTAGTTGTTTTTTCATTATAAAACTTGTGAGAAACTCAATTCCTTCATCCTGCATAATAGGAATATTTTCTCTTTCAGCATAATCTTTCAATTCTTTTATTTCATTTAATTTGTTATCCATTTTAGTATCCTCCATTTACTTTTGATAATTCTTGCTTTTTAGCTTCAAATGCTTTGGATGTTTCAAAAAAGAATGTCTCATTTGTATTAATATTGGAAATAAAATATAAATAATTTGTATTAGTTCTATTTATTGCTGCATCAATACTTTCTTTTGATACCATACAAATTGGTGATGGTGGTAATCCAACCATGTTTACATTTCTTGTATTATAAGCATTTTGACTTTGATATTCTGACTTTGTTAATGCTCTCTTATCATCAAGTTTTAAACCATATCTTGTTGTAATATCACTTCCTAAAGACATCTTTTTATTTAATCTATTAACAAATACACTTATAACATTACGTCTATTATCTGGATTTTCACCTGTATTTGTTACTTCTTTTTCAGCAATACTTGCAAGAGTCAATAATTCATGTATGGAATAGGTATCTAAATTAATTTGATTTTTATATGGTGACAAGATAAGATCCATTTGATCAAGAAGTTTTTTTATAATTTCATAAACAGTAACATCTTGATTTTTAAACTCATATGTATCTGGAAACAAGTATCCTTCTAAAGCATAATAAATATTTTCATTCAAAATGTCATTATTTATAAACCAATAATCTTCTATTAAACTATTTAAGTATTCTTTATTATTAAGAATATCCATTACATCTTGATAAGAGTTACTTGTATTTTTTTCGATTACTCTTGCAAATTCTCGATAGTTTATTCCCTCTTTAAAAGTAATTTTTATAGTATCATCGCGATAAACTTTTCCTTCTTTTAACATTTCAACAATTTCTTTTAAAGAATTATTTGAATTTAGTTTATATATACCAGCTTGTAATGAATTAATTCTATTTACTTTTAAATAAATAAGAAAAAAATTATCACTTTTAATTAATCCTTTTTCTTTTAGTATTTTAGCTATTAATCTATTTGTTGTATTAGATTCTATTGTAACAATTTGACTATTTGAATTCTTACTTACTGGTTTTATATAATAACTATATAAAGAAACGGTTGTTACAAATAAAAATAACATTACTAAAACTATTATTAGTAAACACTTTCTAACTTTTAACATAACTACTCCATCATATTTTTTAGAAAACTAATTATTAGAAGCTTGATTTTTTATTTCTTCTTGAATAGATTCTAAAAGTTTTTCAATAACTTTCCACTCTTTTTCGGTTTCAATTGGTAAAAGTTCCATTTCGTCTTGACTATTTGGATCATAAATAGATGCATATACTTGAATATTTCCGTTTTTATCCTTTGTATTGTCTGTATATACTATATAACTTTTCTTAGTTTCATCACTATCAAATGTAAAAAGCACATCACAAGTAATTTCACGTCCTTCATCATTTATAACTGTAAATGTATTTTTTTCTTCCATAATTATCTCCTATCTAGGTAGCTTTGTAGTATCACAACACTTGCAACACCATCTACCACTTTTTTTCTTTTTTTTCTACTTAAATCTCCTTGAATTAAAACACTATTGCTTATTTTTGATGTTAATCTTTCATCTTCAAGTATTACCTCAATTTTTAGTTTATTTGTAAGTTTTTCTTTAAATTTTAAAACAGTTTTGGTCATGTAACTTTCAGTATTATTCATATTTTTTGGATATCCGAGAATAATCTTATCAACATGTTCAATTTTAACTATTTTAGAAAGTTCATCTATTAAATAATCATAATTTTCTTCATGTCTTAAAGTTTTATAAAAACTTGCAACTACACCATTTGATTTACTAATTCCAAGTGTCCTGGTTCCAAGATCAAGTCCAAGATATGTCATAATTAACACTTCCTATCATATCATATTTTTACTTTTATAACAACTATATTTCTAAATATTCTTTAACCATCTTTTCAATTGCTTCAATATATTTTTCTTTCTCAGTTAATAATATATTTAAATTTACATTACTACTGACATAACCTAGTTCTACTAAATAACTTTCGCATCCATGATTAGAATTGTAATAAGGATTACCTTCTTTTTTAGGATTACGTCCATCAACATATGCTCCCGTTATAATACCTCCTGTTTCTCTTATCATATAATAATAAGTTGAATCAGTATTTGCTCTTTCATAAGGTTTATATCCATCTTTTTTAGCATCATCTTCCATTGTTTGCAAATCACTTTTAGTAAGTGTCCTAAGATATACTCCTTTGTCTACTTTATTTGAAACATTTGAAGAAAACTTAGTACTTGTGTTTTCAACAATATTAGATGCTAATTTCTTGGCAAATACTAGGTTAGCATGGTTAGGAACATATACTTCTACTCCTCCACTTCCAACATTTAAGGTAGCCGAGTTTTGATGAATTGACAAAAGTAATTTAGCTTTTGTCTGATAAGGAATACTGACTCTTCCATTTTTACCATAATTTTCAATTCCTACATCACTTTCTCTTGTTAATTTTACCTTTAATCCATCTTCCTCTAATTTTTCTTTTAATAACAGAGAATAAGAAAGATTAATATCACTTTCATGATATTTACCATTTATGGCTCCAACATCAATTCCACCGTGACCAGGATCAATTACTAGATCATAAATATTACTTGGTAGTTTTTCTTCTTTTGTTTCAATTGATAAATATTCGTCTTCATCTAATTTATTAAATTTAATATTAATTTGATAATTTTTTTGATTTCTTGTAACTGTATAATACTCTAAATCATCCTGTTTAGTATCTTTTTTTAATTTATAATATGTTTCTCCACTTTTTAAAAATAATAGATAATTATCTGTTACATGCTCTAAATCTATTCCTTCATTTATATATTCATTTGTTTTAAACTTAGTTTTTCCATTTTTTAAATTAGTTATTAATTTAACTTCATTTTCTATTTCTTTATTTTTAAATATTAAAACTAAATCATCAACTTCCTTATTGACATATCCTTCTAAATTAAAAAAACGACCATATATTGTATAAGAGTCTATAAAAGCAGATTCTTCTATATTTTCCATAAAATCAAATACAGGATCATCTTCTAAAGCATTAGAAACACCACATCCAATAGTTGTAAACATTATACATATTAAAATAAATATTTTTTTCATAAATCTCCTATTTCTTCTTAAAGAATGTTATAAAATTATTCAGAATCAACAATTTTTTCTAAAATATTTTGAAATTCATTAGGTACTTCTTTGGAAAATTCCAAAATTTCTCCACTTCTTGGATCTGGAAACTTTATTTTATAAGAATGTAATAATTGTCCAAAATCTTTATAATCATTTAATACTTTTCCATATAACGGATCATTTACAATTGGATGATTAATATATTTCATATGAACTCTTATTTGATGAGTTCTTCCAGTATCTAATTTACATTCTATTAAAGTATACTTTTTAAATCTTTTTAAAACCTTAAAATGTGTAATAGCTTTTTTACTATTTATACTTGTAACAGTCATTTTCTCACGATATTTTGGATCTCTTCCGATAGGTGCATCAATGGTTCCTGTTAGAGATGGAAAAGTTCCTTCAACAAGAGCTAAATAATATCTTTCAACAACCCGCTCTTCAATCATTTTACTTAATTTTTCATGAGCAAAGTCATTCTTGGCAACTAACATAAGACCACTCGTATCTTTGTCAAGTCTATGAACAATTCCAGGTCTATATGAATTATTACTTAATTTATATTTTCCAAGTAAAGCATTAACTAGCGTATCTTCATAGTTTCCAGGTGCTGGATGAACAACCATTCCTGATGATTTATTAATAACTAAAAAATCATCATTTTCATATACTACATCAACTTTTATATTACTAGGTTTTAAATTTAAAAGTGGATCTTTTATAGTATCCAAAACTTTTATTTTATCACCAGTTATAACTTTATAATTATTAGAAGTAAGAGAATCGTTGACTAGGATATTACCAGATTTAATTAAACTTTGAATTTTACTCCTAGATAAATTTACCTTATCAGTCAAATATTTATCTAATCTAATATTATCTTCTTCGACTAAAAATTCCATTTTCCCCTCCTATTATATTTTCTATTATAATTAAAACTACTCCTATAAAAATAAAAGTATCAGCTAAATTAAAAACGGGTGCATCATATACAAATATTTTAAAATCTAAAAAATCTTTAACTCCATTAAATAAAATTCGATCAAAAAGATTTCCTAATATTCCTCCAATTAATAAACTGTAATAAATTATTTTTAAAGTTGTCAATTTTTCTTTTTGAATAGAATATATTAAAAAAAGTAAAACACCTATACCAAGAATAATTAAAAATATTTGTTTTCCGCTTAAAATACTAAAAGCTGCACCATCATTAACAACATATGTTATATTAAAAAAATTTGGAATTATTTTAATACTTTCATATAATTTCATTGTATTTTCTATTATTCTTTTAGAAACAAAATCAATTAAAAAGAATAATATACTTAAAAAAAATAATTTTTGTTTCATAAAATCACAATGTTATTATATCACTTTTAAGAAAAAAGAAAAACTACTATTAGTAGTTATTATAAGATTTTTATAAAATTATTAGTACAGTTAATCTTTAGAAATATATTTTAGATAAAGCATAATAGCAATAATAAAAGTTAAAATCATTAAAATTATAAAACTAATAAATAATTCATTCATACTAATAATATTTATTTTATGTAAATAAAACGTTATAGAGCTTAGTATTAACATTATTAAAAATGATATAATTATTTTTAGAATAATTTTTCTATGTTCATTATAAACACGATTAATTTTATTATCATTTCTTTTATAATTATCAACATAGACTTTATCATTATAAATAAATACATCAACACTATTATTAACTAGATATTCAGGATAAAAATTCAAACTTGGAGTTTTTGTTTTATATTCTATACCTTTATATTTATATTTTATAATTGCAAAATAATATAATGAAATTTTCTTTGATCCAAGAGGTGGAAATTTTCTAATATATGTTGCTCTTTTAAAAATTGAATTATTATAGTCATTACTATAGGAAGTCGGCGTTGCAATAATTTCTCCTGGTATTTTTATTCCTTTATCAATAATTTCTTTAACAACTTTTCTATTCCTTAATGCATTTATTATATTAGATAAACTCATAAATAAAACTACAAATAACATTATTAATAATAAACTACTTATAATTAATAAAATATCAATTTTAAAAACACCTTTTTTATATTCATTAAAGCATTCTCTTTAATAGATACTTCACTTGAAATATTTTCTATTTGATTATTTTTATCTTCATATAGATTTATTATATCACATAGTAATTTACCATCGCTAATTAATTGAGGCAAATTAATTATATTAGTTTGTGAACCATCAATAAGATTTAAATTATATAGCCAAAGAAATATTTTTTCTTTATTGATTTCTCTATTTCTATGCTTTAATTTAACATTAATATTATTAAGATGAATTTTTATCATGACCGTATTGATAAAATCTTATATTT
>CAMVCF010000004.1:0-51832 GCA_947165945.1 uncultured Clostridia bacterium
TTAGACATAATAAAACCTCGCTTCTATTTTGTCCAAGAAACGGGGTTCATATCATAACGTTAATCTTTTGTATTGATTTAATATATTATTATTTGTTATTTTAATAACTTCTTCTTTATTTAAATTTTTAATAGAACATAAATTATCACAAATTATAGATATATTTTTAGGTTCATTTTGGTTTCCCCTAAATGGTTCTGGAGAAAGATATGGACTATCTGTTTCAAATACTATATTATCAATTGGAATACTTTTTAAAGTATTTTTCAAATTAGTATTTTTAAATGTTGATACTCCACCTATCCCAAGTAAATATCCTTCTTTAATATAAAGTTTAGCAGTTTCTAAACTACCTGTAAAACAATGAATAGTTGTTTTTAAATTATATTCTTTTAAAATTTTATAAGTATCTTGAAATGCATCCCTTGAATGAATTACAACTGGAAGATCTAATTTTTTAGCAAGAGATAGTTGATCTTTAAATAATTTAATTTGAGAAGAAGTATTATTTTTATTATGAAAATAATCTAGTCCTATCTCTCCTATTCCAATTATTTTTTTATTATTGATAATTAAGTTTTCTAAATAAGGAATTGTTGTTTCATCATAATCATTTATTTCATCTGGATGAATTCCTATTGTTAAATAAATATTTTCATATTTATTAATTATTTCTAAACTTTCTTTTATATCTTTAAGAGAACAAGCTGACAAAATAAAGTTTGAGACATTATTCTCTTTGGCTCTTTTTAAGATATTATCTATATCATCATTTAAGTTTAAATGAAAATGAGTATCAGTCAAACTATTTAGTTTCATTTTTTATATCAATCCTCATAAAAATAGGTTTATAGTCATTGATATGAATATTAGTTTCTAATTGTCCAAATTTATCTGTTTCATTATAATTTGTTTTTTTAGTATTTAATTCTCTTAATATTTCTTTTGAAGTATTTGGAAGATATGGACTAAGAAGAATCGCTCCTATTCTAATAGATTCTAATAAATTATATAAAACTGTTCTTAATTTATTGAAATTTTCTTCTTTTGCTAAAATCCATGGGGTTGTTTCATCTATATATTTATTGGATCTTCTAAATATTTCAAATATTGAGTCAAGGGCTTCTGGAATTTCTAATTTATCCATATAATTTTCTACTTTAGACTTAGTACTTGTAACTAAATTAATTAAATCTTTATCAAATTCTGTTTCAACTTCTCCTTTTTCTATAATACCATCAAAATATTTTGAAAGCATTGATAAAGTTCTATTGACTAAATTACCAACTGTATTTGCAAGATCTGTATTATATCTTGAAACGAGTAACTCTTCTGAAAACTGTCCATCTGATCCAAATGGAACTTCACGAAGCAAATAATAACGTATTGCATCAACTGAATATTTTTCTATATATTCTCTTGGATCACGATAATTTCCTAAACTTTTGGATATTTTGCCTCCATTTATTATTAACCATCCATGACCAAATACTTGATGAGGAAGTGGTAAATCAAGTGCCATTAACATTATAGGCCAAATAATCGTATGAAATCTAACTATCTCTTTTCCTACAATATGTAAATCAGCTGGCCAATATTTTTTAAATTTAGAATCATCACTACTTAAATAACCCAAAGCACTAATATAATTTGATAAAGCATCAATCCAAACATAAACAATATGTTTTTCATCAAATGTAACTGGTATTCCCCAAGTAAATGATGTACGAGACACACATAAATCTTCAAGTCCTGGTTTAATAAAGTTATTTAACATTTCATTTTTTCTTGAAATAGGTTGTATAAAATCTGGATGAGATTCTATATATTCAACAAGTCTATCCTGATATTTACTTAGTTTAAAAAAGTAAGCTTCCTCTGATACCATTGATACTTCTCTTCCACAATCTGGACATTTTCCATCAATAAGTTGAGTTTCAGTCCAAAATGATTCACAAGGAGTACAATAAAGTCCTTTATATTCTCCTTTATAAATATCTCCCTTGTCATACAATTTTTTAAATATCTTCTCGACCGTTTCTATATGATCTGGATCTGTTGTTCTTATAAATCTATCATATTCTATATTAAGACTTTTCCATAAGTCTTTAGCATTTTCGATAATTTTATCAACATATTCTTTAGGAGTAACTCCGGCCTCAAGTGCTTTTTTTTCTATTTTTAAACCATGTTCATCGCTTCCTGTTAAAAAATATGTATCATATCCCATCATTTTCTTATATCTTGCTATTGTATCAGCTATAACTGTTGTATAACAATGACCTATATGAAAATTAGCTGATGGGTAATAAATTGGTGTTGTTATATAATATTTTTTGTTCATATTATTCTCCTTTACTTAGTTTTAAATATTCCTAGAATGTCATTTCCAGCATATGTTTCAGGTAATTTACCATCCCATTTTTCAATAAATTCTTTTTCTATTAATTCATCAGTTAATGATTGTTTTAATAATTCATTAGCCTTCTTTGTAGCCTCTGCTTCAACAAGTTTTGCTTCACTTTCAAGGCGTGCTGTTGCAAGCTTTTGTTCGGCAACTTGCTTTTCTTCAATAGCACGAGAATATTCATCACTAAAAGCTAAATTAATAATATTAAAATTATCAATTACTATTCCATATTTCTCTACTTTTTCTTGTAATACTTGTAAAGATTCATTTGATACTTCTGATCTTTTTGTAATTGTTTCTTCGGCAGTATATTTAGAAATAACAGATTTTACACTTTCTTCTATTACTGGTTCTAAAACTGTTTTTTCATAACTATTTCCAACTGTTTTATATAAACTACTTGCTTTAGTCTCTTGAACACGATAGTTAACTGCAATTCTTGTTGAAATATCTTGTAAATCACGACTTGCAGCACTTGTTTCAAGTTCTACTTTTTGAACTTTAATATTTACTTTAACAATATCTTCAATATAAGGAATTTTTAAATTAAATCCCTCTCTTAAATTACTATCAATAATTTTACCAAATCTTACACGAAGTCCTACTTCACCACTTTGGATAGTTTGAAAACTACATAATACTGTAATAACTAATAATAATGCTATTACACCTAAAACAACAATTTTTTTATTTTCTTTTAAATTAAAATTTTTCATATAATATTCTTTCACACCTTTTTCTTTAAAAACTCTAATTTTCATTTCTACACATCCGCATCATTAAACTAACCTCCAATTAAAAAAAGACCTACATCCATAAGGACGAAGATCTCGTGTTACCACCTTAATTTACATATATAACATATGCCTCATTACTTATAACAGAGCAACCTGTATATTTCTATAAGCTCCAAAACCATTTTCCATTTTCTTTAATAACTTTTCACACCTAACAAAGTCTCTCTTTAATTATCAAAAATGTACTCGTTTCTTCTTCGCAATACGCATACATTATACCATAAAACTCCAAATTATTCAAGATATTTCTCTAAATAACATTCTACCAGTTCAAAAACTTTAGAATCTACCTCTGATATTTTTTCACTTAAATATATAATTAATCCAACTGTATCACCATTTATAATTAAAGTTTTTATAAAAAAAGACGACTCAATATCTGATTCATTACTATTTAAAGATAAAGAAGTTTTACTACTTTCCAACACTTCACTTCTTTCTTCTAAAATACTAGATAAATATGAACTTATTTCTTTATTTTCTAAATATTCAAAATTTTTACTTGCTATTTTAAAACAATTTAAATTAGTTAGTAATATATCAACATGATAAACACGACTTATAGAATTAATTAAATTTTTTAAAGATAAATCATATTCATCTAACTCTGAATATCTGTTAAGTATTATCTCATCCCCTGATACATTTATTTCTACTTGTTCATTTTCTTTTATCTTTAATACTTTTCTAATTTCTTTAGGAATAACTATTCTTCCTAGACTATCTACTCTTCTTACCATTCCTGTTGCCTTCATTTAATCACCAAGAATATTATCTCTCTAATTAAGAAATTTATACCCAAAATTAGGTTTTTAAAAGTAATATTTATTTTAAAATTTAAAAAAAGATATTATTAGTTTAATACTATTATATACCTATTGTATTTTTATTTAATTCTAAATACTTAAAAAAACTTTCTTTAAATGTATTTAAAAGTATAATATCCCTACTATTTATAATATCTAATATTTTATTATTTAGATTATCTTTGAAAATGTTTTTTAAGTATTCTGTTATTCTTAAATTACAAAATGAATCATTATAGTTATTTGTAATTTTAGATACTAGATTATCTATATTATTATTTAAATTATTATCTAAATTATCTTGTAATTCTATATTAATACTTTTTAATTTATCTTTATAATTATTAATATCTTCAAATTCATTATATAAAGATTCTATATTATTTTTTTTATTATCTAGTAAATTCATTAGAAATAATCTATAGTTTTCTATAAAATTATTTACGTTAGTTTCAATAATACTTTCGTTTTGAAAACTTTCGGCTATTCCTAAAATTTTATTTTTAGTATCAAGCTTTATATTATTTAATAAATTATCAATTGCGAGTACTAGAACTTCTAAATTATTGGTAAGATCAAGATTAAGTTTATTCTTGTAAATTTCTTTATTTTTTACTTCTAACTGCTTCTTTATATCCTCCTCGTTCATATGTATTCCTTTCTATCATTTATTACATTAATAGAATATCAATTTTACATTATTTTGTCAAATTTTGATTATTAAAAAATAAAAAGTGAGCTAATTCGACATTTTTTTATCTTTTTAAAATTTCTTTTAACACTTCTTCTTTAGATAAGAAAAAAGCAGTTTTTAAATAATATTTTTGTCTAAAATTAAAAAAATATCTTGATAAATAAATATCGTTTAAATTAAATTTATATCCTTCTTTTTTTAAATATTTACAAGTAAATAACTTACAACTTATATTTTTAATTTTACACTTTCCTGTTTTTAAATCTAAATTTCTACAATCTGTTTTACCTAAAAATCTATGACAACATCCATTTAAATAAGAATCTTTCTTAATTTCTTTTTCTTTTAAAAATCGACAATTTTTACATATATTATTCTTAAAACCACATATGTTCTTTTCTTTAAACTCTTTATCTAAATAATCACATACTAAGTCATATAAATAACTATATCTTTCTTTCTTATCACTTATTTCTAAGATAGAATTAACTATATTTAACTTTTCTTCTATATTTTTTTCTTTTCTATTCTCTAAATATCTTTTAGTCTTATCATATATTTTTTTATCTTTTTTATTATACATATAATACTCCTATAGATAGGATAACATAAATTTAGATTAAAAAAAACTAGTATAATTTTTTTACTAGTCTTTTAATAAATCAATCAAATAATAAATTGGATGTTTATCAAGTCCTTTTAAGGATAAAGTTACATGAACTCTCAAATTATGATAACTAAAAGTAAAATTACGAGATATTTTATAAGCTTTTAGGAATAATTCTTCTCCATTAATACTTTTACTTACATCTATATTAAATATTAATTCCATAGAGTCTTTATTTTCTCTTATTTCTTCAACACCTTTTATTTTAGCTAATTTATCAAACCATTCTTCATGCATATAAACAAGAATTTCATCGGTTGCTTTTCCAAATCTATCTTCAAATTCTTCTTTAACCATTAAAAGTTTATCATAAGAATCAATTGTATTTATTAATTTATGAATTTCTATTTTTAGATGAGAATCATTTGTATATTGATCATCAATATGTGTAGATACCGAAATAAGTGGTTTTTCATCTTTTACTTCTTCTGGTATCGTTTCACCTTTTAAACGTTTGGTTTCATCATTTAAAATCTTTAGGTATAAATCAATTCCAACACTATCTATAAATCCAGCTTGCTCAGAGCCTAGTATATCTCCAGCTCCTCTTATAGATAAATCTCTGTTTGCAATTGCATATCCTGATCCTAATTCGGTAAATTCTTTTAAGACATTAAGTCTTTTAATACTTGCATCATTTAATACTTTATTTTTAGGATACATAAGATAAGCATAAGCAACTTTATTACTTCGTCCAACACGTCCCCTTATTTGATATAGTTGAGATAATCCAAATAATTGAGCATCAAGTACAATTAACGTATTTGCATTTGGAATATCTATACCTGTTTCAATTATAGTTGTACAAAGTAAAATATCATATTCATGATTAATAAACTTAATCATTCTATTTTCAAGTTCAATTTTAGTTAATTGTCCATGAGCAACTACAATTCTAGCATTTGGAACAAGTTTTTGTATTTCTTCCATTTTAGATTCAATAGTTTCTACTCTATTATATAAGATAAATACTTGCCCATCCCTTAGCATTTCTTTAACAATAGCATCTCTTATTAATTCTTCTTGTTCATATACAACATAAGTTTGTACAGGAAAGCGATTAACAGGTGGAGTTGTAATAACTGATAATGCTCTAATTCCTACAATAGACATTTGAAGTGTTCTCGGAATTGGAGTTGCTGTTAAAGTCAACACATCAACATTTGATTTATATTGTTTTAATTTTTCTTTATGGACAACTCCAAATCTTTGTTCTTCATCTATTATTAAAAGTCCTAAATCTTTAGGTTTTATATCATTACTTAAAAGTCTGTGAGTACCTATTACAATATCAATTGTACCATCTTTAAGCCCATCTGTTATTTCTTTTACTTTTTTTGGTGGTGTAAAACGATTTAAAATTTCTATTTTAACTGGGAAGTTTTTAAATCTATCAATAGCATTTAAATATTGTTGATTGGAAAGAATTGTTGTTGGGCAAAGATATAATACTTGTTTCCCATCATATACTGCTTTAAACATAGCTCGAAAAGCAACCTCAGTTTTACCAAAACCTACATCACCACATAAAAGTCTATCCATTGGTTGGACTTTTTCCATATCATCTTTTATTTCATCATATGCTTTTATTTGATCAAGTGTTGGTATATATTCAAATTCTTTATAAAATTCATCATGATATTTAGTATCATGAGAAAAAGCAAATCCTTTTTGCATACTACGAAGTGCATATAATTTAATTAGTTTATCCGCAATATCATGAACTTTATTTATAATTCTTTGTTTATTTTTACGCCATTCAAGACTTCCTAATCCATTTATTTTAGGACTAACTCCTTCTCGTCCTGAATATTTACTTATAAGCTCTATTTTTTCAACTGGAATATAAAGTTTATCATCACCCTTATAAAGTATTTCTAAATAATCTTTTTTTAAATCATGGATACTTAAAGTTTTAATTCCATTATATATTCCTATACCATTTATACTATGAACAACATAATCTCCTATTTCTAAACTATTTAAATCTCGTATCTTAACAGCATATTTAAATTTTGTTTTATACTTCTTTTTGGTATTTTTTATATTAAATAAATCTTTATCTGTTAAAATAACTTTATCTTGATAGATAAAACCTTGTTGTAAATCAAAATTAACTATATTTATTAGATTATCACTTAAATTATCTATACTAGTTAAGACATAATTAAGATCTAAATATTTGATAAAGTTTTTTATTTGATATTCTTTTAAACAAATAATAATTTGCCTTTTCATATTAAAAGCATCTCTTAGATAAGTATTTATAACATCAATATTTTCATGAAACTTAGGTGAAGTTTTAATATGAAAATCATAATAATTTGTAAACTTATGATCAGGTATTAAATTATCAACACTTAAGTAATGAACAACTTTGTCTATATTTAATATATCAAGAGAAAACATATATTTTCCTTTATAATCCTTGTCATCTTTTTTATAAGAATTGATCTCATCCAACATTTTTTGATAGTTATTTTTAATCAATGTAAAGTCTTTAGAAATAACAATTGGATCATCTAAATAACCTGATATATTAGTTATCTCTTTTAAGTATTCTGGTAAGTATTTTTGACTTTTATAATCATCTATTGAACTATTATTAGCAAGTAAAAACTCTGTATATGGATATATTATAAATTCTTGTATTTCTTTAATTGATTTTTGATTTTCTTCATTAAATATACGAATAGAATCAATTGTATCTCCAAAAAATTCTATTCTTATTGGATGATCACTTGAAACTGGAAAAATATCTATAATAAATCCTCTTACTCCAATTTCTCCAGTTTTGGTAACTAAAATTTCTCTTTTATACCCGATATTACATAGTTTTTCTACTAGTTTAGTTGGATCTATTTCCATATTTATTTTCAAATTTAAAATGTTTTCTTTATACACTTTTTTGGTTGGTAAATACCTTAAATAACCATTCATATGTGTAATAACAATTTTTTTAGAATCATTAACTAGTTCATTTAAAGTTTCAAGTCTTGTTACCATTAAATCTGGACTTATACTTATTGCTTCACTTGTTAAAAAATCATCCATTGGAAAAAATAAGATATCACTTCTAACAGAACTTATAATATTTAATAAATTGTTTGCATCTGTTAAACTTGGAGTAACAATTAAGATACTTTTATTATATTCTTGAAACCAACTTTCAACTAATAGGCAAAAAGACTCATCAGTAAGTCCTGTAAGTCCTATATTTTCTTCATATTTAATGTTAAATATATTAAATAAATTTTTCATATTTATCTCCTATTGTATTTAGACATTAAATCATTAAATGGTATTTTAAAGAATTCTTCTATAATATTTATTACTTCATTCTCTTTTATTTTTAATTCTTCTTGTTCTTCTTTAGTAAAATGTCCTAAAACATAGTCTTTAGTATCAACTAAATTACTTTTACTAATTCCAATTTTTAAACGTTTAAAATTTTCTGTATTCAAATTTAAAATAATATTCTTTATTCCATTATGACCACCACTTGACCCATTTTCTTTTAATTTAATTCTTCCAAATTCTAGATCTAAATCATCATGAATAACTAATATGTCTTTTGAATCTATTTTAAAATAATTTTTAAACATTATAACAGATTCTCCTGATAAATTCATATACGTTTGAGGTTTTAATAAAATTACATCTTCATCATTTATTTTTACTTTAGCATAAAGTCCATTAAACTTTTCTTTAAAAGATATATTATTTTTATTAGCAAATAAATCTAAAAAATAAAAACCTATGTTATGACGAGTCATTTCATATTCCTTACCAGGATTACCTAGTCCAACAATTAATTTCATTTTATCACCCACTTTTTATAAATAAAGAAAATCCCAATTTTTAATTAGGCTTTTCTTATTTTTTATATGTATATAGTAGCACAAAACAAGATAATTAACAAGTTACTGCTATCCTACTTGTAAATTTTTCCCATAAAATGGTTTTGTTAATACTAATTTTTTAACTTTTGCTTTTTCTTCACGATTAAACTCTTCGATTTGATTATTATATTCTATTATTTCTTTATACTTTAATACTAGTGATTTTAATATAATATAATTTTGCTTTAATTTTTCAAGCTCTTTTAATCTATTTATTTTCGTCATAAATATTTTATACAAATTCTTAATTTTTTAAAATTATTTTTGTTTTTTCTTTAGTTATAGATTTTTCTAGTAAAGAATTAATTTCATTTATTTGAAAAGTAATTTGTTCTCTTTTCTTAATTAATTCTTGTTTTTTTACTTCTAAAATATCAAATGATAAATTATCAAAACTGTTTTTGATCTCTTCTAAAGTAAATCCTAATTTTTTTAAATACTCTATTCTTTTATATTCATTTAATTCTTTATCTGTATAATATCTATAGCTTGTATAAGAATCAACTTTAGATGGAATTAATAAACCTATTTCATCATAGTATCTAAGTGTTTTAACACTTGCACCTGTTTGTTTAGAAAAATCTCCTATTTTATACATACTAATCCCCCCACAATTTGCCTATATTTTATAATATATTTAAGAATTTGTCAAACTTCCTCCTTCATAATGAATATATCACTCCTGTTAAGTGGAGAGTCAATAGGATATAAAATTTTTATTTATTTTTTTCATAATTTCTTCTTCACTTTTCTTTAAATTGCTTAAACGTTTACGATTAGCTACAGCAGTGTCTAATATTCTAGAAGCAATTTCTAACCCACCATATTTATGAAAAGATATAGCTATGTTACGTTGTATTTCAAATGGTAAAATCATATATATACTTCCTGATGTTAGCCAATATCTAAGCTCAAAATTATATGGATTATTAATTATTTTTTTTATAAGTATGGGATTTGTATAATTTGCATTTACAGTATCAAAGTCTTTAATTAAAGAAATATAATTTAGTTTATCACCAATTTCATAATAATACAAAAATCTACCTTTTTGTTTAACCATTTTTTCTAAATTTAAAATTTGCTTTACTAACCATCCACTTCTAAATAACATTAAATCTTCATCTTTTATTGTTCCATTTGCTATTTTTCTGCTTACTTCATCAAAAAAAGCAACCAAAAAGAACTTGTTACCACTATATGTTAAAACATCAATCATCTTATTTTTATCATTTATTATTTTAGTAATATCCCCTAGTTTTTTTACTTTAAGAGTTAACTCTTCATAATTTTCAAATGGTTCTTTAATATAATTATATTTATTATTCATTTTTATTCTCCAAAAATTTTTTTAATTTCAGCTCGATAACTTCCATCTTTTTTATGAATATAAAGTCCATCAAGAATTTTTACTCCTTCATGTCCTCCCTTTACTGCTTTAATCATAAATAATTTAGATTCCATTCCTCTACTTGGATAAATAAACTCTATTGATTTAGGTATCAAATTATATTTATTTAATAAACTTATTATTTCGATTAATCTTTCGGTTCTATGGACCATATAAAAAGAAGCATTTGTCTTTAATAAATAATTAACTATTTTAAATAAACTATCTAAATTTAAATTGTTTTCATGCCTTGCTATTGCTTTTATTTGATTTTTGTTTTTTATAGATTTTTCATAGTCTTTAAAATATGGAGGATTTACAGTTATTATATCAAACATATCTCCTTTAAAGACATTTTTTAAATTTAAAACATCTTCATTTAGGAGAGTTATTTGATCTTCTTTATTATTAATGATTATGCTTTCTCTACCTAATTCATATACTTCTTTTTGCACTTCTACTCCATATATATGAGCATTTGTTTTTTTAGATAAAATTAAAGGAATAGGACAATTTCCTGAACACAAATCTAAAATCATTTTATCTCTTAAATTAATTGTAACAAAATCAGGAAGTAATACACTTTCTAAAGAAAATTTAAAAAAATCATCATCTTGATAAATCTTTAAATGTTTACCTACTATATCATTTAAAACTTTCATTATAATACTATTACTTCCTTTGAGTTTTCATTTTCAATAGTTACTTCTCTTTTTAAAATATTAATATCTACAACTTTATAATTTACATTTTTATATTCAAATTCATCTCCAACTTCAGGAAGTCCTTTCTTTATTTTTGAATATATTTCATCCTCATATGAAAGACAACAAAGAAGTCTTCCACATACTCCATTTATTTTAGTTGGATTAAGTGCCAAATTTTGATTCTTAGCCATATTAATAGTAACACTATTTAGATCAGTTAAAAAAGAATTACAACACAAAAATCTTCCACAAGGACCAAGTCCTCCAATTTCTTTAGCTTTATCTCTAATTCCAATTTGCCTTAATTCAATTCTAGTTTTATAAATTGAAGCAAGACGTTTAGCAAGTTCTCGAAAATCAATTCTTGCATCAGCAATGAAGTTAAAAAGTAATTGTTTTCTGTCAAATGTATAACTAGCATCTAAAATTTTCATATTTAAACCTAATTCATCCACTAAGTACTTTGCTCTTTCATATGCATATTCACTATCTTTTAAATTTTTAGAATGTTGTTTTAAATCATTTTTAGATGCAATTCTAACAATACTTTTTAATGGACTAACTAAACTATTTTCTTCAATTTCTTTATTTTCTTTTACAACCATTCCAAGTTGTAATCCTCTTTCAGTTTCAACAATAACTTGCATATTTAAATCAACATTAAATCCATTTTTATCAAAGTAATACATTCTTCCTTTTTCAGTAAATTTTACTCCACATACACTTATCATTCTATTACCTCACCTGTTTCTATTAAAAAACGATCCATAAATAAATTTAAATTTAAATTCATAACGTTTATAAGTTTATTTTTATACTTTACAATTTTTTCTAAATAAAATACTATTTTATCAACAGAAATATCCCCCAAACTTGATTCTATTATATCACAAAAGTTAGAATTTAAAATAACTTTATTTTGATACTTTAAATGAATTAAAGAATCAAGTATAACTTCCATTAAGTTAAAGGCTAATATAATATTATCACGTGTCTCATAATATTTAAAAAATTTTTGTTTTAAATATGGTATTGCTTCTTCCTTTTTTTTATCTATAAGACTTAAAAAATTAGTAATATTTCTTATATCATCTTCATTATATGATCCTTGATTATTTCCTTTTAAACATATTAGAATACAGCGAGATAAAATTGTTGGTAAAATTTGTTTTCGATTAGTTGTAATAAGTATTCCATAAATACCAGGTAGAGGTTCTTCTATAAATTTTAATAGAGAATTAGATGCACTTGGATTCATTTTATCAGCATTCTTAATAATATAAACTTGATTAGTGTTGTTAAATGATTTTAAACTTAAACTTTTTTGAAGCTCTAATACTTGTTCTTTTTTTATCATAGATCCATCAACATCAATTACTTTTAAATCAGAATAAGCATTTTGAGAAATTAAATGACAAATATTACAATCACCACATTTTTTATTATTAGTAAAATGATTTTGGCAAATAATCATTTTACTAAATGCCAAAATCTCTGGAAAACTTTCTTCTATATTATTTACTTCAAAAAGATATGCATGATAATATTTTTTTAAATTAATCGCATAATCATAAAAATTACTATCTTTAAAATCATCTAGCATATTATCACCTACAATCCAATTATTTTTAATGCAATAAGTCCTATAAGTCCAGGAATATCAAAAATTCCTACAGTAAATATGGTATAAAGATTTATTGGAACCGTTATATTAAATATTTGAGCAATTAAATTATAAGCATATAACAAAAATCCTCCCAATATAAATCTTTTTATAATTTTTAAAATAAATTTCATATAATCACCTATAAAACTTTATGAAATTTACTTTAATTTTTATGATATTTTTTTTCGATTATCAAATGCTTTTTCAAGTGTTATAGGATCAATATATTCCATATCAGCTCCCATTGGAATTCCTGATGCTAAACGTGATACTTCTATATTCATACCACTTAAAACATTGTTAATATATAAAGCTGTCATTTCTCCTTCTAAACACGGTTTAACTGCAATTATTACTTCTTTAAAGTTACCATCATCTATTCTCTTAATAAGTTTATCAATCCTTATATCTTCAGGATTTACTCCATCAAGAGTTTCTATAAGTCCATTTAAAACATGATAATAGCCATTAAATGTTCCTAGTTTTTCAATTGAAATAACTGTTTTAGGATCTTCAACGACACACAAATAATCTTTATTTCGTGAATAATCATTGCAAATATAGCAAACTTCATCTTCCGATATATGATTACAAATCTTACAACGTTTTATTTTAAGTTTTGCATTTTTTATACTATCAGATAAAAATTCAGTTTGAACATTATCCATACCTAACACGTGAAAGGCCATTCTTTCAGCTGTTTTTTCTCCTACTCCAGGAAAATATTTGAAAGCTTCAATTAAATTACTAATACTTTTAGGATACATACTTAAAATAATCCTGGCATCATATTGGAATATTTTCCCATTTTCTTTTCTGTTTCACGATCTACTTGCTTAAAACAATCATTTAAAGCTACTTGCACCATTTCTTCTAATATTTCAATATCACTTATATCAAAATCAGAGTCAACATTTATTTTTACATCTAAAACTTCTTTTTTACCATTTACTTTAACAGTTACAAAAGAACTTGTAGCACTAAACTCCATTTTATCAATTTCATCTTTTACTTTCATCATATCTTTTTGTAAATTTTGAGCTTGTTTTAGTATTGCTTGCATATTCATAATAATCTCTCCTATTCTATTTCTACAATATCTGTTCCAAAAACGTCAATTGCTTTATCAACTAAATTAGTATAACTTAAATTTTCCTTTTTTGCAATCTCTTCTGAATAGCTAATAAGATCTTCTGATTCTTTTTTATATTCATAGTAACTTGAATCATTTATGTGTGTTTTATAATTAATTACTTCTTCTTTGAATTCATTTTCAGTAATTACTACAACTTTATATTCACATCCCATAATCTTATTTATTAATTCACTTATTTTTTCAAAATCCTGATAAACACTATCAACTATTGACTCATATTTTGCTGTTAAGATAATATTTTGATTACTAACAACACCAACACTACAATCTTTTAGAAGACCGGCAGCATAAGAATAATCTTCAGATACTAAATAATCATCTAACTTTAGCCACTTTTCTAAAGCATTATTTTTTAAAAGTTTACTGGCCATTCCAAAAGTATTATTAATTCTTATTCTCTTGATGTCTAAATTTATCGTATATTTTTTAATTGTTTTATCTAAATTTTTGTTAATATTTCCCAATTGAGAATCTTTATTTTCAACGTTTTTTGATGGTATTTCCCGAGAAATACTTGAACGTCCCTCTTTTTTTGTTTGTATCAAATTAGCTTGTTTTATTTCTTTTAAATCTTTATTATTTTCTTCTATATTACTTGTATTCATGAACTTTAAAAGTTTTACTTCAACAATTATTTTTCTATTTACCGCTTCTTTTAGTAAATTATAAGTTTCATTTAAACACATAATCAAATTGAAAAGATCCTTTGGATTTATTTCTTTTGATTTAGTATAGTACTCAACCATCAAGTCACGACATTCTTGCATAAGATTTTCTAATAATTTAGAATAATCAATTCCAAGCTCTTCAAATTTTGATAAAGAGTTTAACACTTTTTCATTTTCTTTATTCAATATTTCTTGAATAAAATTATCCATATCTATCTTAGAAATTAATCCATTGATTCTTAAAAAATCTTCTCTAGTTATTTTTTTTAAAGAATAAGATGCAAGTTTATCTAAAAGTCCTAAGGCATCACGCATTCCACCTTCAGAATATTCAGCTATTTCATGAAGTGCATCATCTTCAATATCTATATTTTCAAGTTCTGATATTTGTTTTAATCTTTTTTCTATACTACTTGTTTTAATTCTTGTAAAACTTAGACATTGACATCTTGAAATAATAGTCTCTGGTACTTTATAAAACTCTGTTGTTGCTAAAATAAATATTACATGACTAGGTGGTTCCTCTAAAGTTTTTAATAAAGCATTAAAAGCACTAATAGACAACATATGAACTTCATCTATAATATAAACTTTATATTTTAATTTATTAGGTACTAAATTAATTTTACTTTTAAGTTCTCTTATTTCATCTACACCATTGTTACTTGCGGCATCTATTTCAATAATATCTGGACTATTATTTAAAATATCAAGACAATTTTCACATTTTCCACATATTGAAAAATCATCATTTATGTTTAAACAGTTAACAGTTTTCGCAACTAGTTTGGCAATAGTTGTTTTACCTGTACCTCTAGGTCCTGAAAATAAATACGCATGTGAAATATGTCCATCTTTAATTGAATTAGTAATAATTTTTAAAGTACTTTCTTGATCAACTACATCACTAAACTTTTGAGGACGATACTTTCGATATAAAGCTTGATATTCCATAACATCACCTTCATTTCATATAAATATTATACTATAAAAAAAGAATTCATGTTTAAGAATTTACCATTTTTAACAGATATTTTTCTATAATCTTTTCTCTTTAAAAAAGTTACTTAAAATACTTTTACATTCGTTTTCAAGTATTCCTTCAATAACTTCTATTTTTGGACTTGTTGCATTTCCCTTAAAAATTAAATCAACGATCTCTTTATTAATTTTATCAGTTGTTGGTGTTCCTATTACTATTTTCTTTATTCTTGATTGAAGAATAGCGCTTGCACACATAGGACAAGGAAATAAGGTTATGTACATAACAGTGTTGGAAAGTCTCCAATCTTTTAATTTTCTACTAGCTTTTTTTATTGCAATTAATTCCGCATGTTTTAAAATGTCATTACTTGATTCCCTTATATTATGACCTTTAAAAATTACTTTATCATCTAAAACAATAATTGCTCCAACAGGCACTTCCCCTTTTTTATAAGCTTTTTTGGCCTCTTTTAAAGCTAAAGTCATATATTGTTCATCTTTACTCATATAATCACATCCATTAAAAAAGTGCACATAAGAGATAAATGTTAAGGCTGCTATCTTCCGATCCTGACCTGGTTCCACGTCTCTTATTGCACGTATATATAATACTATATTTTGTTTCTTAAGACAAGCTTTTTTTAATTAATTTTAATAAATTAAAATTAAAGATATTAATTAAACAAAAAAATATGTCAAATTTGCATAAAGTATCTTGACAAAGGCCTAATGATAACTGTTATAATGTATATAGATTTTACCTAATGTTAACATCACCGGTTATGTTTACATTAGTTTCTTGAAAAACGAATTTATTATTTATTTATATTAAAACCATTATAAAACAAGGATTTTAGATAAAAAAAAGATACTGAATATTATTTTTGTTCAGTATCTTTTACTTCATTCTCATCTATTTCTTCGAATTTTTCTAAAGAAACATTTTCGTCATTTTCAACTACTTGATCAGTATTTTCTAAAGAAATTTTAGTTTGTTCATTGTTTTCTTCAGTCTTTTCAACAATTGTTACAGTTGCAACTTTATGTTCTCCTTTAGTATTAATTAATTTAACACCTTGAGTATTACGACTTAGACTATTTACTTGCTCTAAAGATATACGAATAATAATACCAGATTCAGTGATCATTATTGCATCTTCATCACCTTTAACAGCACTAAATGCTACTAAGTTACCATTCTTTTCAGTAATCTTTAACGCTTTAACACCTTTAGAACCACGTCTTGTTAATCTATATTCTTCTATAGCTGATTTCTTACCATAACCTTTCTCAGTTACAACCAATACTTCTTCTCCACTATTTATGATATCTCCGCCAACTACAGTTTGATTGTTATCTAAGAATATACCCTTAACACCAGATGCTGCTCTTCCCATTACACGAACGCCATCTTCTTTAAATCTTACCATTCGTCCATCACTTGATCCAATAATTATTTCATTGTTTCCTGTTGTTTTACGAACAGATATTAAATCATCATCATCTCTTAGATTAATAGCATTTTTACCATTACTGCGAATATTCTCAAATTCTTCTAACTTAGTACGTTTAACAACTCCAAGTTTTGTTACAAACAATAAATATTTAGCTTCTTCATCTTTAGCTTTAACAGAAATAATTGATGTTATTTGTTCGTCTTTTTCAATTGGTAATAAATTAATTATTGGAAGTCCTTTGCCGGTTCTTGAATATTCAGGAACCTCATATCCTTTCATACGATATACTCTTCCCTTATTACTAAAGAAGAAGATATAATCGTGAGTTTCCATATTAATCATACGAGTGGCAAAATCTTCTTCTGATGTAGACATTCCTTTAATACCAACTCCACCTCTATTTTGAGTTCTATATTCAGATACTCTCACGCGTTTAACATATCCTTTGTTTGTTAAAGTTATTAAAATATTTTCAACCGGAATTAATGCTTCATCTTCAATAGAGGAAATTGCCGTCATATCGATGTGAGTTCTTCGATCGTCACCATACTTTTTCTTAATTTCTAACATCTCTTCTTTAATAATAGCATCAACTCTTTCAGGTTTATTTAAAATATCCTTAAAGTCAGCAATCTTAATTTCTAATTCTGATAACTCAGCTTCTACTTTTCCTCTTTCTAAACCAGTTAAACGACGAAGTCTCATCTCAAGAATACTATTTGATTGAATTTCATCAAGATTAAAGCGTTCCATCAACTTTTGTCTTGCTTCTTCATCACTTTCAGCACTTCTTATAATATGAACAACTTCATCTATATTATCAAGAGCAATTTTTAATCCCTCTAAAATATGAACTCTTTCTTCAGCTTTTTTTAAATCATACTTGGTGCGTCTTACAATAACACTTCTTTGATGATCAATATATTTAGAAATAATATCCTTAAGTCCAAGGGTTTTAGGAGTTAAACCATCAAGCATTAAGAATATAATTCCGTAATTAACTTGAAAATTAGTATGTTTATATAAGTTATTAAGTACCACTTGAGGATTTGCATCTCTTTTTAAAGTTATAGTAATTTTTACACCATCTTTTAAATCTGTATGATAATCACTTATTCCTTCTATTACCTTATTATGAACAAGTTCTGCAACTTTGTTCTTTAATTCCATTGTATTAACTCCATATGGAACTTCGGTAACAATAATTTCGGAGTGATTTCCTTTTTCAATTATTTCAGCTTTACTTCTAATTGTAATACTACCTCGCCCTGTTTCATAAGCTCCTCTTATTCCAGAATTTCCAAGAATTATACCTCCAGTTGGGAAATCTGGTCCTTTTATATATTGCATTAATCCTGTTGTATCTATTTCTGGATTATCAATATAAGCAACACATCCATCTATTACTTCACCTAAGTTGTGTGGTGGAATATTAGTTGCCATACCTACAGCAATTCCCATTGAACCATTTACTAAAATATTGGGAAATCTTGATGGAAGTACTTTTGGTTCCTTTTGAGTCTCATCAAAGTTCATATCCATATCAACAGTTTCTTTACCAATATCTCTAAGCAACTCTAAGGAAATTCTTGCAAGTCGCGCTTCTGTATAACGATATGCTGCTGCTCCATCTCCTTCAATGTTACCAAAGTTTCCATGACCATCCACTAACATATATCTTTGATTAAAATCTTGAGCAAGTCTAACCATTGCTTCATAAATACTGGAATCTCCATGTGGATGATAATGTCCCATAACATATCCAACTGTTGTTGCTGACTTTCTATGTGGTTTATCTGGGGTATTTCCCTCTTCATACATTGACCATAAAATACGTCTATGAACTGGTTTTAATCCATCACGAAGATCTGGAATAGCACGAGATGTAATAACACTCATTGAATAATCAAGAAATGAATCTCTTACTTCTTTTACAATATCATTTTTATCATGACTATCATATTCATGAAATGTTCCACCATAATCATTTTCTTTTTTTTCTAAAACTACTTCATTATTATCAGAGGTACTTGACGTTTCAACTATTGAACTTTGCTCTTGTCCTTGATTATTATCTTCTAAATTAGTATTTTCTAATTCAATATTATCACCATTTTCCATTATTTACCTCCTTATATATCTAAGTTCTTAACAAACTCAGCATTTTCTTCAATAAATGTACGACGAGGTTCTACTTCATCACCCATTAATTTCTCGAATATTGAGTCCGCTGCTATACAATCATCTACAGTTATTTTACGAAGAACTCTTTTATTAATATCCATAGTAGTTTCATTTAACTCTTCGGCATCCATTTCACCAAGACCTTTCATACGAGCTATTTCTGCACGCATACGAACATTTTCTGGTAAAGAATTCATATAAGCTTCTTTATCTTCTTCTGTTAAAACATACTTTCTAGTTTTTCCATGCATAATTCGAAAAAGTGGTGGTTGAGCAGCATAAACATGTCCTGCTTCAACAATCGGCCTAAAGAAACGATAAAATAGTGTTAACAATAATACTCTTATGTGAGATCCATCAACATCGGCATCGGTCATTATAATGATTTTATCATAACGAAGTTTTGATAAGTCGAAATAATCACCAATTCCGGTTCCAAAGGCTGTAATTATTGTTTTTATTTCTTCATTTCCAAGGGCTTTATCTAGTCGTGCTTTTTCTACATTTAAAATCTTTCCTCGAAGTGGAAGAATTGCCTGAGTCATAGAATCTCTTCCTTTTTTAGCACTTCCTCCTGCTGAATCTCCCTCGACTATAAAAATTTCTGAAACGCTAGGATCTTTACTCTTACAGTCGCTTAATTTTCCAAAGAAATTTGTTGTTGCTAAATCACTTTTTCTTGTTGCCTCTCTTGCTTTTTTGGCAGCCATTCGAGCATTTCTTGCAAGAATTGCTTTATTAATAATAATTCTTGCTTCTTCTGGATTTTCTAACAAAAAGTTTTCAAAACCATCTGAAAAAACACTATCAGCTAAATTTTTTACCTCTGAGTTTCCAAGACGTCCTTTTGTTTGACCCTCAAATTGAGGATTTGGATGCTTGCAAGAAATAATCATAGTAAGTCCTTCTTTAACATCATCCTCTTTTAAATTTTCATCTTTTTCTTTTAAAATATTATTTTTTCTAGCATAATTATTAATAACTCGCGTTAAGGCTCTTTTAACACCATCTTCATGAGTTCCTCCATCATGAGTATTAATATTATTAACGAATGAATAAATATTAGAGTTATATGAAGTATTGTATTGCATTGCAACTTCAAACATGACAGAATCCTTTTCTCCTGTTAAATGAATAATGTCCTCATGAATTGGAGTTTTTTCTTTATTAATAAAACGAACATATTCACTGATACCACCTTCATACATGAATGTTTCACCTGTTGTATCTTCTAAATCTCTATCATCTCGTATATTAAGTGATAATCCTTGATTTAAGAAAGCAAGTTCACGAACCCTTGTTTTTAGAGTTTCATAATCATATATTTCAGAATCAAAAATTTCTGGATCTGGTTTGAATGTTACTGTTGTCCCAGTTCTATTTTCCTCGCATTCTCCGATTACATGTAATGGTTCAGTAGTTTTTCCACCGTTTTCAAATCTTATTTTATGAATTTTAGAATTTTTGTAAACTATTACTTCAACCCATTTCGATAAAGCATTTACAACACTTGCTCCTACTCCATGAAGTCCTCCGGATACTTTATATCCTCCTCCACCAAACTTTCCTCCAGCATGAAGAACTGTATAAACTGTTTCAACAGTTGATATATGAGTTTTTGGGTGAATATCAACCGGTATTCCACGACCGTCATCTTTAACTGTCACTGAATTATCTTTATTAATTATGATTTCTATATTTTTACAATATCCTGCTAATGCTTCATCTATCGAATTATCTACTATTTCCCAAACCAAATGATGAAGTCCTTTAACATCCGTTGTACCAATATACATTCCTGGTCTTTTTCTAACCGCTTCTAATCCTTCTAAAACTTGAATTGCGGAAGAATCATAATTTCCGCCTACTTTTTCTTCTTGCATTTTGCACCACCTTTTATTTTAATTTCTCCATTTTTTATTTTAAATATTCTTGCATTCTTAACCAATTCTTCTTGAATATCTTCTAAATCTGTAGTTGTTATAATTACTTGTATTTCATTTTTTAAAAATTTTATTACATTATTTCGACGTTTAATATCAATTTCTGAAAAAACATCATCAAGAAGTAAAACAGGATATTCTTTCTTAATCTTTTTAAATACAAGCAATTCTGCAATTTTATATGCTATTACAATTAATCTTTGTTGACCTTGAGAGGCATATATTTTAGCATCCATATCTTTGACTAAAAAAATTAAATCGTCTCGATGAAGACCTACTAAAGTCATTCCTTGAATCATTTCTTTTTTTAAATTCTTTTTGTATTTTTTTTGCAATATTTCCCTAATTGCTATTTCATCATATTCACTTATTCCTAAACTATTTTGATATTGAATTCTAATATTATTAATACCAGTTAATTTTTTATAAATATTAGGAAGTATTTGATTAATTTCTCTAAGATAAAATAATCTAAAATAATAAATTTTTACACTTACATCAATCATTTTCTGATTAATAACATCTAAATATTTAGGATCAGTATAACTATTCAAGTTTAATCTTTTTAAATATTCATTTCTAATTTTTAATAAACTATTATATTCATTTACGTATTTTAAATAACTATTATATAAAACTCCAATTTGAATATTTAATAAATTCCGTCTTACACTAGGTGATCCCTTAATAATTTCAATATCATTAGGAAGAAATGATGTAACACAAAATTCTCCTATATATGATGATATTTTTTTTATCTGATTATTATTGATAAATACCTTTTTAGTTGCTTTATCTATTGATATTTCATATTTTTTTATATAATCGTCATAATTAACTAATCCTTCAATTTTTAAAGCATCTTCACTATTTTTAATTAAATCAGAATCTGTTCCATATCTACAAGATTTGGTTAAGGACAGTACATATATTGCCTCCAAAATATTTGTTTTACCAGCACCATTATCGCCAATAAAAATATTAATTCCAGGATTAAACTCCAAAAATGCTTCTTTATAATTACGAAAATTTTTTAATTTTAAATTATTTAATCTCATAATACATCACAAATGCCCTTAAAAACAAATATTTATTTGGTTAATATACCTATACTTGCTTATATATTATATCACAAAATAACCACAAAACAACCCTAAATAACACTTTTAGACATTTTTTATGCATTTTAGCTTATAAATAGATTATCTTTTTTTATAAATCTGAAAAGTAAAGAATAACTCTTTACTTTTCAATACGTTTTTTTATTAAATTTTCAAGTCGTGCTGCTCTAAATAATTGTAATTCAAATGATGTACATGACATTTTTAAAATAATACTTTTTCCTTCGTCAAACGTCACTTTTGTAAATCCATTATAAGGTTCATATTTAGCTACATGATTAAGAGAAATCCAAGAACACTTTTCATTATTTGCTCCACTTGTTGGAAAAAAAATAATATCATTTGCTTCTTCAACAATTATAGGTAATTTATAATTACATCCTAATATCATTTTAGTTCCTTTAATTCTTCCATTATAGCTACTTCCATAATAAGCACAACTATCTTCCATTACTTCAAAACTAGGTTTTGGTACTAAATACTCTTGTTTTTTTTCAATAATTTTAGATACTTCGTTATTAAGATTTAAAATAGCACATGTGTCCTTATTAATTTCATAAGACTCAATATCCATAAATTCACCCCCACTTCCGTTTTTAAATCTAAGTTTTATCCACATAATAAGTGGAAAACTTAAATTTGATTCTTAAATTAACAAACTTATTTGTCGAATTTTCTTACAATTTGTCGGATATAGAAAAAAAAGAAATAATTTTTTTTTAATTACTCTTTTTTTGGTAAATTTTGATATTTTTTATTTAATATGTACGAATAGGAAGCACTAATTGGATTAAATCTTCATGATCTTTTTCTTTAAATATAATTGGATTAACTTCTCCAACAAAAGAAATCTCACATTCTTCACAATCAAATACTTTTAAAGCTTCCATTACATATCGGGCACTAAAAGATATAGTAATATCTTCTTCTTTATCTTTTATAATGTTCATTTTTTCTTCAACACGTCCTATCTCAGCACTTGAAGATTTCATAATTAAAGTATTTCCATTTGTTTCAAGTGTTACTACATTTTTTTCTTTATCACTTGTCAAAATACTTACACGATCTATTACATTATATAGATCATTAACATTAATTGTTATTTTTAACATACTTTCTTTAGGTAATAAATTTGAAGTGTTAGGGAATGTTCCATTAATTAAACGACTTTGAAATAATACATTATCATATTTAAATAGTATTTTATTATTAAATATATGAAGCTCTATATCTTTTTCATCATCTGTTAATAGTTTAGATACTTCAACAATATTCTTACTTGGTATTACTATATTATAATCAGCTTCGCTTTGAGAATTTAATTTTAATACTTTACGTGCAAGTCTATATGAGTCTGTAGAATTACATTCAAGTTCGTCTCCTATAATTTTAAAGTTTAAACCAGTAAGTGCTGGTCTGGATTCATCAGTTGATGCAGCAAAAGCAGTTTGATTAATTAAATCTTTAAAGACTTTTGAATTTATAACAACCGGAGTTTTACTTTCTTCTAAGTTAATATTTGGGTATTCTGTTTTATTAATTCCATTTAAATTATACTCACTATTTTCTGTTGAAATAATTACTTTTAATTCATCAAATACTTCTAAATTAATCATTTTATCTGGTAGTTTTCTAACTATATCTAAAATATATCTACCTGTAATTATAATACTTCCCTCTTCTTCTATATTCATATCATTTTTATTATTGGGAATAAATGTTCTAATAGTAATGTCATTATCACTTGCTGTTAAAGTTAAACCTTCATTTGTTAAATCAAATTTTATACCAGCAAGAGCAGGTACTAAATTTTTAGTTGATATTGCTTTTGATACCTTATTTAAATTTTCTAATAATATTTCTTTTTTAATTTTTATTTTCATAATTTTCTCCTTCTTAATTTTTTCTTATATATATATATTATAATAATAATGGTGTGGAAAACTGTGGAAAACTCATTTCTGAGCATATATATCAACGATTTAGAAAAAAATTTTATTGTGGAAAACTATGTGGAAAACTTTGAGTTTTCCACAATTAGTTGTGGAAAAGTAATTTTTTTCTATTTTATATATAAATTATAATTATTTTTTTTTATAGAAAATAAAGTTTTCAACAATTGATTGTGGATAACTTTCTAAATCTATGACATACAAGGATTTAAGAAATATTTTTCTTTATCTTTTCTATAGTTTCTCTTATACTTTTAGTAGTTTTCATACTACTTTCAATTTTTTCACAAGAACTCATTACAGTTGAATGATCACGTCCACCAAATTCAAGACCGATCCTTTGATAAGATTCATTTAATACATCACGGGATAAAAACATTGCAATTTGTCTTGGAAAGGCAACGCTTGAGCTCCTCTTTTTTCCTTTTAAATCATCAACGGATATTTGGAAATAATCAGCAACAATCTTTTGGACTTTTGATATGTTTGTTTTTTCGCTAGTTCCTTTATTTATAAAGTCTTTTAAAGCATCAATTGCTAAAGATAGATTTATTTCTGCTCCTCCCATAATTGTTGAATATGCAAGAAGTCTATTAATTGCACCTTCTAGTTGTCTTACATCACTTGCCATATTAGATGCAATATATTCTAAAACATCATCAGGAATATCTTTATCTATTTTATTTCCTTCAATTTTTTTCTTTAAAATATTAATTCTAAGCTCCAAATCAGGTGGATAAATATCAACAGTTAATCCCCAACAAAATCTTGTTCGAAGCCTATCTTCTAATAGTTTTAAATCATTTGGAGATCTATCTGATGAAATAATAATTTGTTTTTTATCATTATATAGTGTATTAAATGTATGGAAGAATTCTTGTTGTGTTTGGGTAGCACCAGCTAGAAATTGAATATCATCTATAATTAATACATCTATATTTCTATATTTGTCTTTAAAATAATCAACATAGTTATAATTTTCATCGATTTCTCCACTTTCTTTTCTACCTATTCCTGAAAAATCAGATATAAATTGCTCACTTGTAACGTACAAAACTCGTTTATTAGAATTCTCTTGAATATAATTTCCAATTGACTGCATTAGATGAGTTTTACCAAGACCACTGTTACCATAAATAAATAAAGGATTATATGTTAAGCCAGGGCTTTCAGCAACAGCAAATGCTGCTGCATGAGCAAGTTTATTACTATTTCCCACGATAAATGTTTCAAAGGTGTATTTAGGATTTAAATTTGATTCATGTTTAAATTTTCCTGTAAAATCATCTGATATAGAATTATTTTGTTCATTTTTAGAAGGGTCTTTTGTTAATTTTATATCACCCTCTAAAACAAATTCTAAATCATAGACATTACCTGTTAATTTAGTTAGTATACTTGTAATCAAATTACTATAACTTTCACTTAATCTTTTCTTATGAATATCTAGAGGGACTACAATTGTTGCTTTATTATTATCAAGAGAAATAAGATAAGTTTTACTAAACCAAGTTGTATAAACCATTGAATTAACACTACTTTTCACACTTTCTAAGAACTTATTCCAAAGTAGTTCATTACTCATTATCCACCTCCTATCCGTTTTGTACTTATATTCTACATTTTTAATTTTAAAAATTCAATAAGTTTACATTAAATAATTTTCCACTTTGCATTGTGGAAAAGAAGAAATAATTGTGGAAAACTATGTGGAAAGAAAATTTATAAAAAAAGTTTTCCACAAGTTATCCACATAGTTTTCCACATATTAAAATCTTTTATATCAAGGAGAGTTTGAGTTTTCCACAATTATCCACAATTAAGTTTTCCACCGGTGGATAAAGTTTTCCACATATATGTGGAAAACTTATATAAATATTTCTAAAAAGATACAAAAATAAATATTAAATGTGTAAATTATTTAATTAAGAAAAACAATTGTGGAAAACTATATAAATTGTTTATAAATTAAAAATATATTTTATAGTAGTCATTTACAATATAAAAAAAATATGTTACTATTTGTATAAGGAAAGGAGTTTAAAAATAGTTTTATGAAAAATTTAAATTCGGAAGCATTTGATAAATCTATTAAGAGGAATAGAAATTTATTAATTGTAGGATTAGTTTTACTAGGAGTTGCTATTATACTTATTTATATGGGAGTTAAAAATGAACAAAAGGAATTACCAGAGCCTATTAAATTAAGTGAATTTGTGGAACAAGAAAAAAATGTAGAAGATGTATATGCTTATATTGATGCTGTAACTAAACCATATTTATTTGCAGAATATGAAAATAATGGTAAAACAGAAGATGCTAAGTTTTATTTTGTAATGGATGAAAATAATTATTTATATGTTATTTATATGACTGAAGATAAATATAAAGAATTAAACGTAGATAGTATAGAAGAAGCGTCTATTAGAGTAAATGGTATTACTAAAAAAATTTCAAGTGATATTAAACAGTATGCAATTGAATCATATAATGAAATTATGGAAGATGAGTATTTAACTAATGATAACTTTAGTGAATATGTAGGACTTGTATATTTGGATACTAAGTCTTCTGTAAATGATTCTTCAATGTATTATGTAGGTGCATTTCTTTCAGGATTTTTCTTTTTAATTATTATCATTACCTATATAGTAATAATTATTAAAAACAAAAAAACATTGAAAAATATTTCTCATGAAGAATTGGAAAGAATTTCTGGAGAAATATATCAAATGAAAGAAAGTAAATATGAAAAAATGAAGTTTTATTTACTTAAGGATTATGTTGTTGATATGCAAAATAATATTGTTATTATAAAATATTCTGATATTTTATGGGCATATCCTTATGAACAAAGATACAATGGATTAGTTATTAATAAATGTATAAAAATAATAGATAAAAACAATAAAATGTATGATGTTGCTAATACTAAACTTTTAGATAAAAATAAAGATGAAATACTTCAAGAAATATTAAGAGAATTAAATGCTAAAAATCAAGAAATTATATTAGGATATAATAATGAAAATAGAAAAATAGTAAAAGAAAAAATAAAAGAGTTAAAAAATAAATAAAAAATTTATTTGACAAGTTCCCTACTTTCCTATTATAATAATGTAGATTTCAATTTTGGAGGTGTGAAATGAAGAGAACTTATCAACCAAATAATAGAAGAAGAGCTAAAAAACATGGATTCTTTGCAAGAATGAAAACTAAAGTTGTAAATTCAAGAAGAAGAAAAGGTCGTAAGGAAATTATCAAAAAATAAGCCACATTTTAATAGTGGTTTTTTTTGGGATTAGGGATGATTATGAAAAAAATAAATGTTGTTAAAAGTAATGAAGAATTTAATTTAGTCATGAATAAAGGAAAATGTATTAAAAATAATTACTTTGTTATTTATACAAAAAAAAATAATTTTGATAAATATAGGTTTGGAATAAGTGTTGGAAAAAAAGTAACTAATGCTGTTAATCGTAATAAATTAAAAAGACAAGTGAGAAATATTTTGGATTATCACAAAAATCTCTATTCAAAAGGAAAAGATTATATTATAATAGTAAGAAAGAGTTCTCTTAATGTAGATTATCATATGTTAGAAGAGAATTTGCTAAAATTATTAGAAAAAATTGAAAAGGAGAATATATGAAAAATAAGAAAAAGTTAATATTATTATTTTTAATTACTTTACTTGTAACAGGGTGTACAAAAACACTTAAAAATAGTGATAATAAAGTTGTTGTAAATGATGTAACGGGTCAGAATTTAACTGAAAATATTTTATGTAAACCAACAGATGAAGAGGCAATTAAATTATATAAGGAAAATAATGTTGACATAGATTCCTTGCCATATTGCTCTTGTAAAAGTGATAAAGTTAATATAGAAGAAACTGTTATAAATGAGGAAACAGGAGAAGAAGAGATTGTAACTAAAGAAATTGAATGTGAAAGTTTTAATATTTCATCTGGTAAATATGAAGGTCTTTGGACAAGTATTTTTGTAAAACCACTTGCATATGTTATTTTATTCTTTGGTCGTATTACTAAAAATTATGGATTAGGATTAATTATTACAAGTTTAATTATTAGATTAATTGCATATCCTGTAACAAGAAAAACAGCTATGCAATCAGAATATATGAAAAAAGCAGCTCCAGAAATGGAAAAAATAGAAAAGAAATATGCTAATAAAGATCAAAATGATAAAGAAGTTATGATGCAAAAATCTCAAGAAATGATGATGGTTTATAAGAAATATAATGTAAGTCCAGTAAGTGGATGTTTACTTAGTTTCTTACAACTACCTTTATTTATAGCATTTTTAGAAGCAATTAATAGAGTGCCTGCGATATTTGAAGAAAAATTTATTATTTATCATTTAGGAACTACTCCAAGTGTTGGAGTGCAAAATGGAAATTATTGGTATATTTTAGTTATAGTATTTGTTGCAATAACTACATATTTTTCATTTAAAGCAACTACTAAAGATCAAGCAGCAACATCAAGTGAAATGGCTGGTCAACAAAAGATGATGATGAATATGTTTACAATTATGATTATTGTAATGTCTATATTCATGACAACAGCCTTAGATATTTATTGGATGACAACTAATATATTTACAATTGCACAGAATTTAATTGTTAGAAAGAAGGTTAAGTAAAATGAAGAAGTATACGTATCAAGCCAAAACATATGAAGAAGCAAAAAATCAAGCTTTATCAAGTTTGATGGAACAAGAAAATAATTTGTATATAAAAGAAATTGAAAGTTCTAATAAATTATTTAATAAAAAATCTGTAATAGAAGTTATAAAAAAAGAAGATGTTGTAGAACATATTAAAGAGTTAATTAAAGGTATTACCAGTGATATGGGATTAACAATTAATATGGAGGTAAAAAAAAGAGAAGACTCTTTAAATATATCAATTTATGCAGACAATAATGCTATTTTAATTGGTAAAAATGCTAAAACTTTAAATGCTTTAACAACTATTATAAGACAAAGTATTTATAAAGAAATTGGTGAAAATTATAAATTTGTTCTTGATGTTTCTGAATATAAACAAAAAAGAGCATGGATTTTAGAAAAAATGGCAAAGCAAATTGCAAGAGAGGTTGCTAAAACTGGTGTTGAAGCAACTCTTGATCCAATGAATTCTTATGAAAGAAGAATTATCCATGAGACATTAAGCCATAATAAAAAAGTTTATACAGAGTCAACTGGTGTTGAACCTAATAGATGTGTTGTAATTAAATTAAAAGAAAATGAATAAACTATGTTAGAAAACTAATATAGTTTTTTTTATTTCATAATTCGACAAAGTTCGACAATTATATATTCTATACTAATATCAGGAGGATATATGACAAATGAATTAAAAAGAATTACAAAAGAAATTGATAAGGAGTTTATTAAGTATTTTATTGCAGATAGAGATATTGAAACTATATTTGTAGTAGGATCAATGGCATGTGATGATTACAAAGATAGAATTGATAATGACTATGATATTAGAGTCATAGCAAATAATGTAAATCGTGATAAAATTAGTAACTTTGAAAATTTTTTAGTAGATTTAAGTAAAAAGTTAACAACTAAAAAAATAGAAGTTGGCTACTCTACTATTGTTGGTCCTGTAAATCATAAGGTATCAAGTAATAAGCAAAATATCTTAATTCATGCAATGATTCATAGAACAGATCAAATGGATGATTTTTTACCTATTACTCATAAATATCAATATGGAAATAGATATAGAATAGTTTATGGAAAAGATAGTTTAGAGAAATTTAAAAATGTAAGATATACAATAGATGAATTGATAAATGCTCACGAAGGACTTATTTATTGCATTGATATGTTAAAAAAACACGAATATAGATATTTAACATGGGATATTAATGAAAATAAATGTGAATTTAATTACCATTCGATTCCTATGACGGAAGATATTGTATTAGAAAATTGTTTTTATTCTGTGAATAAGTTTATTGATAATTTAATGAATTATTGTAGGTGGGAAAATTATGATATTCCTGAGGATAAAATAATATTTTGTATTAGATTACTTGGTCAAAGAAATATTCGAGAAGATACTTTATTTTTATTACAAAGCTTATTTAATAAAAATGAAATAATGTTAAAAACTTTATTTGCAAATCCTTTAATAGAAACTATTCATTTATTAGAAGAATATAAATTTTGTATTCAATATTTAGATAGTATATTTCCTAAAAAAGAAGAAAAAAGTAAGAAATTGGTGAAAAATTAAACAATATGGAAGTAAACTATGAAAAAGATAATTTAGTAAACTTATCTAATTCTATATTAAAATATTTTGGAATTAAAACATTTCATAATACTATAGAATATGTTGATATTTTATTAAAAGAAAAAAAGTTTAAAAATGTTATTTTATTTGTATGTGATGGATTAGGTTATTACAATTTAAATCAATGTTTAACTCAAAATTGTTTTTTAAGAAAAAAACAAGTAATGAATTTAAAAAGTGTTTTTCCATCGACTACCACATCAGCAACAACATCACTTTTGACAGGATTAACTCCATCAGAACATAATTGGTTAGGATGGGATATGTTTTTCAAAGATACAGCTGAAACTATTTCTTTATATTTAAATAAGGTTAAAGATACTAAAAGTATCCCTAAATTAAATGTATATGATCGAAGTTATATGAAAATACAAACTATAGTTGATTTAATAAATAATAATCCATCTAATTTAGCATACTATGCCTACCCTTTTAGTGTTGAAAACAAATGTATAAATCTTGATGAAGTAATTAATCGAATAGAAGAGTTAACAAAAGATGGTGATAAAAAGTTTATTTATGCATATATAGAAAATCCTGATAAATTAATGCATAAATATGGAATATATTCAAATATAGTAAAAGATAAAGTAAAAGAAATTAATAGTAAATTAGAAAGTTTGAGTCGAAAAATAAAAGATACAGTTATCTTTGTAACAGCTGATCATGGTTTAATTTCAACTAATTATATTAATTTAAAAGAAGATATGAAAGAGTTATATGATATGCTTTCGAGGACTACTTCTATAGAATCTAGATGTGTAGGTTTAAAGTTAAAAGAAGACATTAATATTAACGAGTTTATTAATTACTATAATAAAAATTTAAAATCAAATTTTCAATTATTATCAGTTAATGAGGTAATAGAAAATAAACTTTTTGGAAATGTAGATAGTACTTATTTAAGAGATGCAATAGGAGATTATTTGTTAGTAGCCGTTGGTAATAAATCAATTAATTATGATAATAATTCTCCAAAATTTAGGGCAAATCATGCAGGATATACAAAAGATGAAATGATAGTTCCTTTAATAGTTATAGAATGCAAGTAAAAATTATATAAAAAAATGATTACTATGTTAAAAATGTGACATAGTTTTTATTTTGTGATATAATCTATACCGAAAAAGTTCTTAAGGGGTGATTTTATGAACGATACAATTGCAAGTATTGCAACAAGTTTAGGTGTTGGAGCAATATCTATTATTCGTGTAAGCGGAAAAGAAAGTATTAAAATAGTAAATAAACTATTTAAAGGAGCTGACTTAGAAAGTGTTTCTAGTCATACTATTCATTATGGTCATATAGTAAGTAATTCAGAAATAATTGATGAAGTATTAGTAACTGTAATGAGAAGTCCTAAGACATATACAACAGAGGATATAGTAGAAATAAATTGTCATGGTGGAATAGCTTCTACTAATAAAGTTTTAGAATTATTATTACTTAATGGATGTCGTATGGCAGATCCTGGTGAATTTACGAAAAGAGCATTTTTAAATGGAAGAATAGATTTACTAGAAGCAGAAGCAGTATCAGATCTTATTAATAGTGAATCAGATCTAGAAAGAAAAGTAGCAATTAATGGATTACAAGGGAATTTAAGTATTTTAATTAAAAATTTAAGAGATAAAATATTAAAAATTATTAGTAATATTGAAGTTAATATTGATTATCCAGAGTATCAAGATATTTACGAAGTAACTATTGATGATTTGAAAAATGAATTACCATATATTAAAGAAAAATTAGAAAAAATAGTAAAAGATTATGAAGATACAAGACTAATATATTCAGGAATTAAAGTTGCAATTGTTGGACGTCCTAATGTTGGAAAAAGTAGTTTACTTAATAAATTATTAGATTCAGAAAAAGCAATTGTTACAAATATACCAGGTACAACAAGAGATATTGTTGAAGGACAAATACTTTTAGATGGTATTAAACTAAACTTTATCGATACCGCCGGAATTAGAGAAACTAATGATATAGTTGAAAAAATTGGAGTGGAAAAAAGTTTAAATATTATTGATGATGCGGATTTGGTCTTATTACTATTGAATAATAATGAATCTCTTATTGAAGAAGATCAAAGATTAATTGACAAAGTTTGTTCTAAAACAACAATTTTTGTAATTAATAAAAATGATTTAGAAACAAAATTAGATATAAAAAAATTAAATTTAGAAAATGTTGTTTCAATTAATACTTTTGATTCTTCTGAAATTGATAAATTAAAAAATAAAATAAAAGATTTATTTTCTATTGATAAAATTAATAATGGTGATTTTACTTATATTACTAATATTCGACAAATTACTAAAATTAAAGAATGTTTAAATATCGTTTTAGAAATAGAAGATGGAGTAAATAAAAATATTGATCTTGATATGTTAGAAATAGATTTAAAAGATGTTTGGAATAAATTAGGATTAATTATAGGTGAATCTTATGATGAAGAATTACTTGATGATTTGTTTAAAAACTTTTGTGTTGGGAAGTGAATAAATTGAGAGAATATGTGAAATATGAATATAAAGAAGGTAAATATAAATATGGATATTATTTACAAAAATTAGATATTCAATTTATGATGAATTTAGGAATATCATGTCCAAGTCAAATAAAAGAAATATATGGTAATGGATTTAAAGAAGAAGAATTACCAGAATACGTTTATTTTAAGGATCCAGAGGTAGTTGAATTTATATCACGTCAGTATTACATTAGAGATTTTATTGAACTAGCTAATATGAATCTTTATGAAATGGAATTATTGTTAAAATACTATGAAAAACAAGTATTAGGACTTGAAAAAACTATAAATAGAATTAGTAATAAAGAAAAATTAGTTGATTTAGAAACAAAGTTAAAAATTCTAAAGAATGAAATGCAAAGTATAATTTATTTAAGAGATGATTTAATAGATAAAAATATTAGGAAGTGATGATATGGAATATGATATTATTGTTGTAGGTGGAGGACATGCAGGATGTGAAGCAAGTTTAGCATCATCAAGACTTAAAAATAAAACTTTACTTGTAACGGGAAATATTAAAAATATTGCTGATATGCCTTGTAATCCATCAATTGGAGGTCCTGCTAAAGGAATATTAGTAAGAGAAATAGATGCCTTAGGTGGAGAGATGGGAATTAATACTGATAAAAGTCACATTCAACTTAAAATGTTAAATACTAAAAAAGGTCCAGCTGTCCGTGCATTACGTGCTCAAGCAGATAAAATAGTTTATCCTAAAGAAATGCTAAAAACTTTAAATAAGACAAAAAATCTAGAAATAAAAGAATCAATTGTTGATGATTTAGTAGTTCAAAATAACAAAGTTTTGGGAATTAAATTAGAAGATGGAACTATTATTAAAAGTAAAATAGTAATTCTTACAACTGGTACTTATTTAAAATCTGATGTATTAGTTGGATCATCTAGAATTTCTTCTGGTCCTCATGGAGAAAAACCTGCAAAGAATTTAAGTGATAATTTAAAAAAATTAGGTCTTTCTATTCAAAGATTAAAAACCGGAACTCCCCCAAGAATCGAAAAAAGTTCTATAGATTTTTCAGTTTTAGAAAGAGAAGATGGAGATAAAAAATTAAGAACATTTTCTTATGATACTACCCCACTTTATAAAATAGAAGATCAAATCCCTTGCTTTTTAACTTACACTAATCAAGAAACTCATAATATTATTAATAATAATTTAAAAAAGTCTAGTATGTATGGCGGATACGTTACTGGAATTGGACCAAGATATTGTCCGTCTATAGAAGATAAAGTGGTTAAATTTAAAGATAAAGAGAGACATCAATTATTTTTAGAACCAGAAAGTATTTATTATGATGATATTTATTTACAAGGTTTTTCAACAAGTATGCCTCATGATATTCAAGAAGAAATGGTTCATAGTTTAAAAGGACTTGAACATGCTAAAATCAAAAAATATGCGTATGCAATTGAGTATGATGCAATTGATCCACAAGAAGTAAATCCTAGTTTAGAAAATAAGATTATTGAAAATTTATTTACAGCTGGTCAAATAAATGGGACAAGTGGATATGAGGAAGCAGCAGCACAAGGACTTATAGCAGGAATAAATGCAAGTCTTAAATTACAAGGAAAAGAACCTTTAATTTTAAAAAGGGATGAGGCATATATTGGTGTTTTAATAGATGATTTAGTAACTAAAGGAACCAAAGAGCCATATCGAATGCTGACTAGTCGAGCTGAATATAGACTTTTACTTCGTCATGATAATGCTGATATACGTCTTAGAAAATATGGGTATGAAATAGGTTTAATTGATGAAAAAAAATATGAAACATTTAAAAATAAGCTAAGAGATATAACTAAACTTACAAAGTATTTAAAAGATCATAAAATAACTACTAAAGAAAACGATGTAATAGAAAAATTAGATACATCCCCTATTTTAGATGGCATTACTTATTATGAATTATTAAAAAGACCGAATATTACTTTAGATAATTTAATAGATGTTTTAAATTTAGATATCCCTTATAGTGAGTCTGTAAAAGAGCAAGTAGAAATATCAATTAAATACGAAGGATACATCAAAAAAGCTTTAAAAGAAGCAGAAAAATTAAAGCAACTTGAAAGTATAAAAATTCCTGAAGATATTAATTATCTAAATATTTCAAATATTGCAACTGAAGCAAGACAAAAGTTAGAAATTATAAAACCATTAACTCTTGGACAAGCTTCTCGTATTAGTGGAGTAAATCCAAGTGATATAGCTGTTTTATCAGTTTATTTAAAGAGGATTAAAAAATGAATAAAAAGGATTTTATTGAAGAATTAAAGAAAATTAATATAGAAATAACTGAAGAACAATTAAAAAAGTTAGATAGATTTTATGAATTATTAATTAGTTGGAATGAAAAAATTAATTTAACTACTATTACTAATAAGAAAGATGTTTATTTAAAACATTTCTATGATAGTCTAACTTTGATAAAAGTTGTTGATTTAACTAAAAATATAACGGTTTTAGATGTCGGGACAGGAGCAGGATTTCCAGGAATTGTTTTAAAAATTTTATTTCCAAATTTGAAAATTACTCTACTAGATTCTTTAAATAAGCGAATAAACTATTTAAATGAAATTATAAATCACCTTGATTTAAAAGATATAAGTACAGTTTGTATGAGAGCAGAAGATTATACCAAACAAAGTCGAGAGATGTATGATTTAGTAGTAGCAAGAGCAGTTAGTAATTTAAGTATTTTATCTGAAATAACTTTAGCATCATTAAAAGTTGGAGGATATTTAGTTGCTATGAAAGGATTAATGAATGAAGAATTGCAAGAATCAAATGACATTATTTCAAAATTAAATTGTAAAATAGTTTCAGTCACTGAATTTAAATTACCAATAGAAGAAAGTACAAGAACATTAGTTAAAATAAAAAAAATAGGAAAAACAGATATTAAATATCCAAGAAAATATTCTTTAATTAAAAAAAACATAAAACGAAAATAAATGTTATAAATTGACATTTTTTTCTTTGGGAAATTAAATTTTTAAAGGAAAATGAAAAAAATCTTGGTAATTTAAAAAAATGTGATATAATGATAATATAAGATATGGGAAATATTTTAAGAAGGAAGTGATTATCATGAATAAAGATAATGATGAAAATAAAGTTGTTTATTTAAGAATTGATGATATTATTCCAAATCGTTTTCAACCAAGAGAAGTATTTGATGAAGCAGGACTTATGGAACTTGCTGATTCTATTAAGGAACATGGAGTAATTCAACCAATTATTGTAAGAAGAATTGGAGATAAATATGAGCTTATTGCAGGCGAAAGAAGAAGTAAAGCCTCATCTCTTGCAGGTCTAACTACAATTCCCGCAATTATAAAAGATATGGATGATCAAGAAAGTGCTAAGGTGTCTTTACTTGAAAATTTACAAAGAAAAAATTTAAGTGCTATAGAAGAAGCAAGAACATATAAAAGAATATTAGAACTAGATAATATGACTCAAGAAGAGCTTGCTAGAACTATGGGTAGAAGTCAACCAATGGTTGCTAATAAGCTTAGACTTTTATCTCTTCCTGAAGAAATACAAGATGCTTTAATGAAAAATCAAATTTCAGAGCGTCATGCTAGAAGTCTTTTAAATATCAAAAATAAAAAAGATCAATTGGAATTTTTAGATAAGATAAGAAATGAAAGATTAACAGTAAGAGAACTTGATGCTTTGATTAAAGAATATAAGGAAAATGGTGAAAATATATCTCGTAATCAAGTTGAAGAATCAAATGATATTTTTAATGAAAGGAGTAATATGAACAATAACAGATCTAATTTTGGTGGAATGGGCTTGAATGACTATCAATCAAGTGTAAATAATAATATGTTTAATAACATTCCAAATAACTTTAATAATATGGCTAATAATGTTGCTCAAAATAATAATACATCTTTTAACTATAATAATTTTGATCAAAATAATTTAAATAATCAATCATCACTAGGATCAATGTTTGATAATGCAAATACATTAAATACAGATTCTACTTTAAATAATGATAATAATTCAAATCTATTTGTAAGTCATATCAGAGAAGATAACCTTCCTAGAATAGAAAATCAATTCTTACCTAACTTTGATACATTTAATCCAACACCGAAAGATTATCAAAGTTTTCAAAATACAGAAACATCTAATAGATTTGAGATGAATAATAATATTCCAGATAATAATAATTATAATACATTTTCTTCAAATCCAATAGAATTTAATATGGGAGTGAATAATCAACAATTTAATGATATTAATTCTACCAATCAAAATCCAAATTTTGAATCTAATTTCCAATTAAATAATGGATTTGATCGCTTTTCAAATGATAATAATAGTTATTTTGATAATAATTTATATAATACAATGGATAATAATAATCGTGATATTTCTATGAATAGAATGAGTGAGTATAATAATGTATCAAATTTTGTTCCAGAATTTGATGGAAATAATCCAAATACAGTAAGTTTCAATGGTGATACTTATGATAATAATGGTGGATTATTTAACCAACCTTTAAATATTGTAGATATACCTAGAAATACCCAAGTAGAATATAATCAAGAATCAAATATTGAAAACAATAATTCATTAAAATTTGATAATAAAGAAGAATCAGAGATAGGAAGTTTAGAAAATAGAAATGAAAATCCATTTGATGATCAGTATGAAAATATTTTATTTGCTAAACCTGTTCCTCTTACTGAAGATGAAGAAGAGCAATCTGATATTAATCAAATAGAAAGTACAACAGATACACAAAAAGAAGATGATAATAAAGAAATAAATGATGTTCAATTGGAAGAAAAAAATTCAGATATTGAAATTATTGGTGAAATAGAACCAAAAGAAGAAATTGTTTCTGATTCTTTAAAAGAAAATGAGAAAAATGAATATATTAGTTTAGAACCTACGATTACAATTAAAAATACAAATGATGCAGTTTTAGAGTTGAAAAAGACAACAGATAAAATTAAACAAAATGGTATTGATATAGAAACAGAAGAAATAGATTTTGATGATGTATATCAAATTACTATTAAAATTAAGAAAACTGATTTGTAATCAGTTTTTTTTAATAAATTTAGAATTTATCTTCCCTATTTACTTCTTTTTTGATAAAATATATGTGCAAGCATATAGAAAAGGTGGTAATCATGGGAAAAATAATTGCATTAGTAAATCAAAAAGGTGGAGTTGGTAAAACAACTACAAGTATAAATTTATCTGCATCCCTTGCACTTTTAGGAAAAAAAATCTTATTAATTGATCTTGATCCGCAAGGAAATGCAACAACTGGAGTGGGAGTTAACAAAGGTGATATAACTAATAGTGTTTATGATCTCTTAAGAGGATCTTGTCAAATAGAAGAAGTTATCTTAAAAACAGATTTTAAAAATTTATTTATATTACCTTCAACAATTCAACTTGCTGGTATTGATATAGAATTTATTGAAAAAAGTAAAAACGATCCAACATTTAAAAGAGCTTATCAATTAAAAGAAAAATTGGAAAGTGTTAAAGATAAGTTTGATTTTATCATTATAGATTGTCCTCCAAGTCTTGGAAATATTACAACAAATGCATTAACTGCCAGTAATTCGGTTATTATTCCAGTTCAATGTGAATTCTTTGCATTAGAAGGAATTACTCAGTTATTAAATACAATTATGTTAACTCAAAAGAATTTAAATCCAGAACTAGATTTAGAAGGAGTACTTCTTACTATGTTATCAAAGTCAAACTTAGGACTTGATGTAATTGAAGAAATTAGAAGTTATTTTAAAGACAGAGTATATGATACAATTATTCCTAGACTAATAAGGTTAGCAGAAGCACCAAGTCATGGAAAACCAATTGTTGCATATGATCCTAAAAGTAAAGGATCAGAGGCATATATAAATTTAGCAAAGGAAGTGATTATGAGAAATGGAAACTGTTAGAAGAAGAGCCTTAGGCAAAGGACTTGAAGAGTTGTTTGGAGCAGAAGTACTTGATTTTGATACGTTAGAAGAAAAAATAGTTGAAGAAACACCAAAAGAAGAAATTAAACAAGTAAAGCTTGATGAGTTGAGAAGTAATCCATATCAACCTAGAAAAGTATTTGATGAAAATGCTTTACAAGAACTTGCTAGTTCTATTAAAGAACATGGAGTATTTCAGCCTATTATTGTTAAAAGAAGTATAAAAGGATATGAAATAGTTGCTGGAGAGAGACGTGTAAAGGCAAGTAAATTAGCAGGTAGAGAAACAATTCCTGCTATTATAAGAGATTTTAACGATCAAGAAATGATGGAAATTGCTCTTCTGGAAAATTTACAGAGAGAAGATTTAAATCCTATAGAAGAAGCAATGGCATATCAAAATCTAATGGCATCCAGAGGATTAAATCATGAACAATTAGCAAGTCGTATTGGGAAAAGTCGTAGTTATGTAACAAATATGGTAGGACTTATGAATTTGCCAGATTCTGTAAAAGAACTCGTTATTGCCAAAAAAATATCAGCAACTCATGCTAGGACACTTAGTAAAATTAAAGATCCGAATAAAGTAGAAGAAATGGCTGATCGAATTATAAATGAAGGGTTAACTACTTTAGCAATTGAAGAGATGACTCAAGATAAATCATTTGAAAAAAGAAATAAAATGGAAAGACGTGAAACTGAAGAAAATAAAACTTATAAGTATATACAGGAACTTCTTTGTGATCGTCTTGCAACAAAGGTTCGTATAAGAGGAACTAAAATAGAGATAAATTTCCAAGATTTAGATGATTTTAATCGTATTATGGATGCACTAAATATAAGGGAATGAGAGTGATAATATGAAGGATTTACAATATGATATAGGAACTCTTCTTACCATGAAAAAACCTCATCCATGTGGATCGAATTTATGGGAAGTAGTAAGAATGGGAGCAGATATTAAAATTAAATGTATTAATTGTGGACATGTAGTTATGATTCCTAGAGTAGAATTTAATAAGAAAATAAAAAAGATTATTCCTAGGAGTGATCAAAATGAATAAAAAGAAAAAATTAAAATTAAAAAAATTAAAACTTCATCCAATTAGTATATATCTTATTTTAATCGTTGGAACAATAATATTTAGTGGAATATTATCTTTATTTAATTTTCAAACAACATATAGTACAGTTAGTGGAACAGATTTATCAATTGTTCAGAATACTATTGCAGTTGAAAATTTATTTACTTTTGATGGTTTAAAATATATTATTAGTAATGCAACCAGAAATTTTATTAGTTTTGCTCCCCTATCGATGTTTTTATTAATGGCAATTGGAATTTCAATATTAGATGCAAGTGGATGTTTAGAGTTTTTAAATAAAAAGGTATTTAGTAAAATAGATTATAAAGTAATTACATTTATAATTATCTTTATTGCAACAATATCAACTATAATAAATGATATAGGTTATATTATTTTAATTCCTTTAGCTGCAACTATTTATGAAAAAAAAGGAAGAAATCCAATATCAGGAATTATAGCAGCATTTTGTGGGGTAGCTTTTGGTACAGGTACAACAATTTTTGTTGGTTCAAGTGAAGTTTCTTTAATTCCTTATACAACTAGTGCTTCAAGAATTGTTGATGAAGCATATCATGTTAGTTTATTATCAAATTTATATATTATGCTTATATCAACATTAGTATTATCGATCGTTGGGACTTTAATTATTGAAAAAATAATTGTTCCAAAGTATGGTAAAATAAAAGAAAAAAAAGAATTAATAGATGAAGATGTTGAAGTTATTGATATAGAAAGCGAAGAAGAAAAATTAAATCAAGAATATTTAGAAGCTAGAGGATTAAAGTATTCTTTAATTGCATCTTTAATTATGATAGTAATTTTTATTTATTCAGTTATTCCAAATTTACCTCTTTCGGGACTTCTTCTTGATATGAATGAAAAGACATATTTAAGGCAAATATTTGGAGATAATTCTTATTTTCAAGATGGATTTACTTATATGATGGCATTACTTTTTATTGTATCAGGAATATTTTATGGAATAGGCTCTAAGAATTTTAAAAGTGATAGAGACGTCTTTAAATTAAGTCATGATAGTTTAAAAGATTTTGGTGGTGTTATTATATTAATATTTTTAGCATCCCAATTTATCGCTATTTTTAAAAAAACAAATATAGGTATAATTCTTACAGGAATTGTTGCTAATGTGATAGATAGTTTAACTTTTTCTGGAATACCACTTTTAATAATTGCAATTTTATTAATAGCTTTTGCTAATTTATTCTTGACAACAGCATCTCTTAAATGGGAAATTTTAGCCCCTGTTATTGTTCCACCTTTAATGCAATCAAATATTTCTCCTCAATTTTTACAATTTGTACTTAGGGCTGGAGATTCAATGACAAAGGGAGTTACTCCTTTATCAGCATTTTTTGTTATATATCTTGCATATATAAATATATATAATAAAGATATAGATAATCCTATTGGAATTTTTAAAGCAATTAAATTAATCATGCCATATTTTTTAATAATTTCTGCAACATGGTTGCTACTTTTAATAGGATGGTATATAATAGGTTTACCAATTGGACCAGGAGTATATCCTACAGTATAAATTGATTGGTGATAAATTAAAAGGAGTGAAATTATGTTAAAAGCAGGAATAGTTGGACTTCCAAATGTTGGCAAATCAACTTTATTTAATGCAATAACTAAACAAGAAATACTTGCAGCTAACTATCCATTTGCAACAATTGATCCTAATGTTGGAGTGGTAAATGTTCCAGATAAAAGAATGAATGTTTTAAATGATTTATATATGCCTGAAAGATTAATTCTTGCAAGCTTTGAGTTTACTGATATTGCAGGTCTTGTAAAGGGTGCATCTAATGGAGAAGGACTTGGAAATAAGTTTTTATCTCATATAAGAGAAGTTGATGCAATAGTTGAAGTAGTAAGATGTTTTGATGATACAAATATTATCCATGTTGAAGGATCCCCTGATCCAGTAAGAGATGTAGAAATAATTAATATTGAGCTTACAATAAGTGATTTAGAGATAGTAAATAATCGTCTAGGCAAAATAGAAAAAAAAGCTATGACCACTAAAGACTCTGATTCTTTGATTGAAGTATCGGCTTTAAGAAAAGCAAAAGATGCCCTTGAAAAAGCTATTCCTCTTAGAGAAATAGAGTTTACAGATGATGAACTTGAAAAGATTAAATCATTTCAATTTTTAACAAGTAAGCCAATTCTTTACCTTGCTAATGTTTCTGAAAATGATTTAGGTGCATACGATAACAAATATGTAAAAGAATTAAAAGATTATTTAAAAAATACAGATACCAGAGTAATTAAAACTTGTTGTAAAGTTGAAAGTGAGCTTGCTGAACTTTCTATAGAGGAAAAAAATGAAATGCTTGAAATGTTAGGAATTAAATCAAGTGGACTTGATGATTTAATAAATGCAACGTATAGTCTTTTAGGTCTTAAAACTTATTTTACAGTAGGAAGCGATGAAGTAAGAGCTTGGACTTATAAAGATGGTATGAATGCAAGGGATTGTGCAGGAATTATTCATACTGATTTTCGAGATGGTTTTATTAAAGCTGAAGTTATGAGTTATGATGATTTAATTAAATATGGTGATGAGCAAAAAGTAAAAGAGGCAGGTCGTCTTCGTATAGAAGGACGTGATTATTTAATGAAAGACGGAGACATCTGTCATTTCCGTTTTAATAAATAAAAAGAAAGAAAGGTGTAAAAATGGTTAATTTTAATTTAGAGGGTTTAGAAGGTTTAGAAAATTTAAAAGATATTGATGGCTTAGATAGGATTTTAAGCATTTTAGGAGGAGCAAGCATATTAATAATTTTCTTTGCAGTTTTATTTGCAATAGCATTAGTATTTTTATGGGTATTCTCAAGTATTGGAATTATGAATACAGCTAAGAAAAATAATATTCCTAACCCATGGCTTGCATTTATTCCTGTTGGAAGAAGTTATTTAATTGGAAAACTTGGATTTGAAGTATATGCTCTTGACTCTAAAAAGAATTCTACATTTACTTGGGTAACTTTAGGACTTTCGGCTGCATCAGTTGTTTTAGGAAATGATGGTGATTTATCAAAATTAATTTCTCTTGGACTACTAGTGTTTGAAAGTTGGGCTTTTTATAATATGTTTAAAGCTATGAATCCTAAAAATTCAGTTATTTATACTGTTATTACAGTTATAACAGATACTTTATTTGGAGGAATATTCCTTTATACTATGAAAGAAAATGATTCAGTTGAACAAGGAATCAATAAAGGAAATGTGTCAATTGATGCATCTCAAAAAGAAGAAAAAGAAAATAAAAAAGAAATAAAAAAAGAAGAATCTAAAATAAGTAACTATTGTCCAAATTGTGGAACTAAATTAACAAAGAATGTTAAGTTTTGTCCAGAATGTGGTAAGAAAGTAAATTAAAAGGTAATCGTTATTCGATTACCTTTTCTAATGCTTTTCCTTGATAAGTATTTCTTTTTTTTAATTCTTTATCTATATCATTTAAAATAACAAATTTTTTTATTAACCAATTAGGTTCTACTAAATCATCTACTTTTGGATCTCCTGTAATTCTATGGATAACAATAGATGGTTTTAATAATTCTAGTTGTGATACAACGATATCTATATATTCATCTTTAGTAAGTACATGAAATTTTTTATTTTCATATAATTTTTCTAGCTTTGTATTTTTTAAAATATGTAACATGTGTATTTTTATTCCCTCTATATCTAGTTTGTTTAAGTATTTAACAGTTTCAATCATCATATCTTTTGTTTCATATGGGAGTCCATTTATGATATGAACAACTACATTTATTTTTTTTTCTCGAAGTTTTAAAACCATATTTTCAAATTCTTTTAAAGTGTGGCATCTATTAATAAGTTCGCTTGTTTTATCATGAATTGTTTGAAGACCAAGTTCTATTGTTAAATAAGTTCTTTTATTTAAATCGCTTAAATAATCTAAACACTCATCTGTAATAGAATCAGGACGAGTTGCAATGTTAAGTCCTACAACATTATCTTGTTTTAAAATAGGTTCAAAAACACTTTTTAATTTATCAACACTTGCATAAGTATTAGTTCCTGCTTGAAAGTAACCAATAAATTTTGCATCGTGCCATTTATTTGTCATAATTTTTTTTACATCATTAAACTGTTCAACAATATCCTTTGTAGATTCACCAGCATATTCCCCACTTTTTAAATTAGAACAATAAATACATCCCCCTACCCCTTTAGTTCCGTCCCTGTTAGGACATGTAAAGTTGGCATTAAGACTTATTTTAGCAATTTTACACCCAAATTTTTCTTTATAAAAACTATCTAAAGTATAATATCTTTTATTGTTAATGTACATCTAAATCACCAGAAAGTAGAATAACATAATTTAATTATTTATACAAGTAATGAATAAAAAGATATTTATGATAATCTTTAATTTACAAACTTGATAATACATGATATACTTTATTAGTAAAATATGAGGCATATATGAAAAAAAGAAGAATAAAAAAGAAAAGTTTTATTATAGTAATCATATTATTTGTTTTAGTTATAGAAATAATAAATCCTATTAAGCTATATAATAAATATCTATTAAAAAATCTAAACTACAGTGATCAATCAATTGAAGTTATATTAAAAAATAATTTAAAAAAAGAAGTACTTGAAATTGAGTATAATAAAGCATTAGATATAGTTTTTGAGAGTAAGGATTTTAAATCTAAAAACTTTAATATATATAAAAAATTAAATTATTATAATTTAAGTGATTATACTAAAAATGTTAATATGCTAATTGATAAGGGTTATAGTCCAAATGATATTAATAATATTTTAAAAAGTGCTACTAATGATTCTTTAAAAGATTTTTTAGAGAATGATTATATAGAAAACGTATCTAAATTTTTAGAATATGATTTTTCAATTTTAGAAAACTATGATAGATATGTAAATTATCAAAATAAATTTAATATAGATAAAGAATTAGTTGTTATTTATGTTAATATTGGTCTTGATAAAGAATATTATGAAGATACTAAAATAACAAATAGTTTTAGCTATGATATGTTAATTAATAAGTATCGTGGAGTAAGTGAAGATTTTATTCCGGATAATTTAGTTGATGTGCCGAGTGAATATGGAAAAGGCCAAAAGTTAAATGAAGAAGCTTTAAAAGCATTTATAAAAATGAGTGATGATTGTAAAGCTATGACATCTTTTAGCTTATTAGTAAGATCAGGATATAGAGATTTCACTGAGCAAGAAAAAACTTATAATACATATTTAAAAGCATATGGAAAAAAATATGCTGAAAATTATGTAACTCATCCTGGTTACTCTGAGCATCATACAGGACTTGCTATTGATATTAAAGCTGAATCAAGTGATGTATTTTTAGGTTCTAAAGAAAGTAAGTGGACTTATGATAATGCTTATAAATACGGATTTATTTTAAGATATAAAAAAGAGTATGAAAATATTACAGGAATTAAATATGAATCATGGCATTTTCGATATGTAGGAGACGAAATTGCAAAGTACCTTCATGATAATGAAATGACTTATGAAGAATATTATATTAGATTTTTAAATAATAAATAGGAGGTTAATATGTATGATTTAGGTCCTCAGTTTAGAATAAACCAAGAATTTTTAAAAGTAAATGATAAAGCAGTTATAATTGGAAATAGATTTAGAATACAAATTCTAACTGAAAGATTAATTCGTTTTGAATATTCAGAGCAAGGTAAATTTGTCGATGCTAGTAGTGCAAATGTTGTTAGAAGAAATTTTGATTTACCAAAATATATTTTAAAAGAAGATGAAGCATATATTTATATTGAAACAAAATATGTTCAAATTAAGTATCAAAAAAATGCAAAATTTTCAGAGAGAACTCTATCAGGAACTATTCTTTATAGTAAAAAGAATTGGTTTTATAATCAAAAAGAAGTTAGGAATTATGGTGGTACAACTATATCTTTGGATAATACCAATAAGATGCCAAATTTGAATAAAGGTTTATTTAATCCGGATTTTTTCTTTGTTTTTGATGATTCAAATACTATTTTATATGATGAGTATTCAAACGTTTATAAAAGAATAGATGGTAATAAGGATTTTTATTTATTTGCATACAGTAATGATCTTAATGAAGTATTCCATGATTATTTTACTTTGACAGGTAATCCAGCTTTTATTCCAAGATATTCACTTGGTAATTGGTGGAGTAGAGATATTCCATATAGTGATGAGCATATTATTCCTCTTATGAATAAATTTAGAATGAATAGTATTCCAATTTCAGTATTCTTGTTTGATAAAGATTGGAGTTTTAAAGATGATAAAATATCTAAAACATCTGGTTTTACATTTAATTCTAAATTAATCAAAGATCCAAAATCAACTATAGATATATTACATAAAATGAATGTTCACGTTGGAGTTAAAATTAACCCAAAAGATGGAATATTTTCCTATGAAAATAATTTTGAAATAGCTAAACAATATATTCCATTAAATAATAAAGGTTATATCGATTTTAACCCAATGGATGCAAGATTTATGGATTTATATTTTAAAATATTTATTCATCCATTAGAAAACTTAGGAATAGATTTATTTTGGAATGATTATGATGTTTTAGAAAATAGAAATTCTTTGTTTATTTTAAATGATTATATGAAAAAGGATATGGAAAGAAATGATAAAAGAAGTCTTATATTAGGACGAAATGCAAATTTTGCTCCTCATAGATACCCTATTCTTTATTCAGGAAAAAATATTATATCATTTGAAGTATTACAATTTTTACCTTTATTTAATATTACAGCATCAAATATTGGAGTTTCTTATTGGAGTCATGATATTGGTGGATCAGTTGGTGGCATAGAAGATAATGAACTTTATATTAGAAGTGTTGAATTTGGAGTTTTTTCTCCTTTCTTAAGGTTTAATACAGAGTATGGGACATATTATAAAAGAGAACCATGGAGATGGGATGTTGTTACTAATAATATTGTAAGTTATTATTTAAGACTTAGAAATCAAATTATTCCGTATTTATATACTGAAATTTATCATTATCATAAGGATGGAATACCTTTAATTAGACCGCTTTATTATGATTATCCATTTGTATATGATGATCCAGTTTATATTAATGAGTATTATTTTGGTTCATCTATGTTAATTTCTCCAATTGTTAAAAAATCAGATCCATTAATTGATAGAACAATTCAAAGATTTTTTATTCCTGAAGGAATTTGGTATGATTTTAAAACTGGAAAAAAGTTTGTTGGTAATAAAAAATATGTATCATTTTATAATATCGAAGATTATCCAGTATTTGTAAAAGCAGGGGGAATAATTCCTTTAGCTGGAATTAATGATTTAATGACAACTGAATCACCTAAAGAATTAGAAATACATGTATTTCCTGGTAAAAGTAATTCATATAGTTTATATGAAGATGATGGTATTACAAATAATTATAAAAATGGTAATTATGTTATTACAAATATTGATTATAATTATTTAAATAATAACTATACATTAATAATTAGAACCGTAGAAGGAAAAAGTAATTTATTATTTTCAAAAAGAGATTATAAAATTCGTTTTCGAAATACCAAACAAGCAAGTGATATAAAAGTTTATTCAAATGAAGAAGAAATACCATTTACATCATATTTAATGGATAATGACTTTGTAATAGAAATTAAAGATGTTTTAACATCATCTCAATTAACAATTAACTGTAAGGGAACAGACATTGAAATAGATGCCTTAATGTTAATAAATGATGATATTGATAGCATATTATCTGATTTAAAAGTACCAACTAATTTAAAAGATACAATTGCTCATATTTTATTTAGTGAAGAAATATCTATTTCTAAAAAACGTATTGAAATTAGAAAATTAAAAAGACGTGGATTAGATAAAAGAAGTATTAAGATATTTTTAAGATTAATTGAATATATGAGTGAAGTATAATTTGACAAAAATGTATCTAAATAGTAAAATACTACCTCAGAGATAGGGGTAGTATTTATGCTAAATAAGGAATTGAAGGAATTAAAACATGATTTATTTTTAAAAAAAAGTAATCGAATAAATAAAATATTAGAATCCGATAAAATTGATACTATTATAAATAAAATACAAAGTTTATATCATAAAATATCTAATATATTAATAATTAAATATAATCTTCAAGATGAATTAAAACAAGGTAAAATTTTTACTATTATATTTGCACTTATAGCCTTTATTTTATTTGTTATTTTAACAGTATTTTTTATAGTAACACTTAATTCTATTCTTGGTATAGGACTATTATTTTCATTTATAAGACAAGTATACTTTTGTATTAGAATTGGTTATACAATTATTAAGAGTAAAGGAAAAATGATAAAGAAATATTTATCTAATTTATTTCCAAATAGTAAAATATTAAAAGAAGAAATAGTTAGAAAAAGAATTCCTTTATATGAAGAAAATATTTTATATCAAATAGAAGATTTTATAGAGGAATTAAATAAATCTAATATAAATTTAGATATATTAAAAGAAATCACTATTAAATTAAAAAGTATTGTTAATCAATTAAATTTAAATAATTTAGAATTTAAAGATGAAATACATAGTTTAGAATATAAGAAGGAAATTGCAACTAAATTATCAGATGTTTACAAATTATATCAAGATAGTATGGAAGAAAATAAACGTCAAAAAGAGTTTTTAACTCTAAAAAATGATGTAATGGAACAAATTACAGAACAAGAAAATAAAATTTACGTCAAAAAATAATCCAGTTATGTAGAAAAATACAATTTTGAAATAAATCTCAAAATTGTATTTTTTGTTATTTTCTTCTATTATTTGATCTTTTTTTATTGTTAGGAACTTGACCTTGTTCATTTTGTGGCATGTCTTGTCTTTTATCATTTGGAATACCTCCGTTTTCCATACCACCGCCCATGAATTGATTAGTAATAGTATTTGTTTCTTCTCCATTTACAATAATTGTTCCACCATTATATTTAGCTTCACCATCATAATCAAATGGAGAGTTTGCAGTTATATCTATTGCACCACCATTAATATATATATTTCCATTTGAATCTATTCCATCTGTATCACCCTGCCTCATTGAAATTTTTAAGTTACCACCATTAATTTCAATAGTAGTTTGATAATCATTAGATTTATTACCAGCATTAATTCCATCATCACTTGCTGTAATATTTATATCTCCCCTATTTACTTTAACATAAGTTGCTTCAAGTCCTTCGTGAGCATTTATGGTAAATGTACCATCATTTATTTCAATTTTTCCATCAGCATGAACCCCATCATCATTACAAGTAATAGTAAATACTCCTTTATTGATAGTAATATCTTTATTAGAGTGAATTGCATCATCATTTGTTGCTATATTAAATGTTCCTTCATTAATAATTAAATTACCATTTGCTTTAATTCCTTTTTGACTGGAACTTGAATTAGTTTTATTTGTTTTTATATTAAAGTTTCCATTATTAATTTCTAGAGTACTAATGCTTGTAATACCATCACCATTTGTTGTTATATTAAATGTACCATTTTCTATTATTAAATTACCAAGTTCACTTTCGTTTGTTGTTTTAATTGCATCGTTATTTGAAGTGATCGTAAAATTTCCATTTTCGATTACTAAAGAATCTTTTCCTTTAATACCATCATCCCCTACTTCAAGAATAAAATTACCTGAATTAATTGTTAAATTATCACTTGAAGATATTCCATCTAGGTTACTAGTAACTTTTAAAGTACCATCACCTTCAATATATAAATCATCTTTTGAAAATAATACAGAATCCATTTCTTCTGATACAGTACCATTTAAAGTATTTTCTCCAACTAATTCTATATAGGTACAATTAGCATCTTCTATATAAATAGCCGGTCCATTTGAATTAGTAATAGATACATTATTTAAGATTAATTTTACATCATCATTTGTATTAATAATTAACTGTCCATCTTCAATTTTTCCAGTTATAGTATAAACTCCACCTTTTGTAATGGTAGTAGTTTCTGTTAGAGCTAGATCAAAACTATTGGCAATATTCCAATTTATGTTATCTTTTATTGCTGATACTGTTGTTATATTATTATCTTTTCCTAGAAAATAAGATACCCCAATTAGTCCAAGTATTATCAGACATAATACTCCTATTAATATTTTCTTTTTCATAAAACCTCTCCAATCATTTCATGAGTTAAAGAAATTTTTAAATTCCCATTTTTAACTCTAATTTTATCTATAAACTCTTTTTCATTTATATTATTTTTTAAATCAATTAAATAAGTTAACTCAAACATACTTCCCATATTCACGGTTTTTGCCACGGTAAGTTCAACACTATTTAAGTATTCATCAAAGATATCATTAAATACTTCTGTATAATCTAAGTCTTCCGGAATACTAATTTTTAAGATTCTTGTTTTTTCTCCTTTTTCACCAAATTTAATAAAATGTAAAAATAAGATTATAAAAGATGCTATTAAAGTAAATATTATTGAATAAGCAATGTATCCAGTTCCAATTGCAAGACCAATTGCCATAGCAAAAAATACTGATAATATTTCTTTAGAATTTCCTGGAATACTTCTGAATCTAACTAATGAAAAAGCACCTCCAACAGCAACAGCAGTTCCAAGATTTCCATTTACAAGTAAAATTACTATAGTAACAAGTGCAGGTAATACTACAAGTGTTGTAATAAAGTTTTTATTTGTTCTATTAGTTTTAGCATGTACAAGTGCAACAATTAAACCCATAACAAATGATGTTAATATACAAATTGCAAAATTAATTAAAGTTAAGTTTGTACTTAATATTGAATTAAACATATACTTTTTCCTCCTTATAAGTAAATTCTTTTGAATTTAAATTAAATTCTTTATTTATGTTTGTTTTTGTATTTATATTTTCTTTTATCTTTTTTTCTTGATATATTTCTCCATATTTAGAAAAACTTTTAGGATATATTTTCATACTACTTAATATTTTTACAAACCATAAAGGAATAGCATCAAGTGATTTAATTTCCATAATATATTGATCTTTATGAAATAAATTTCCGTTATCACCAAGTTCCAATCTAAGTTCATCTTCCCTACTCCTTAAGTATGTATCAAATGTAATTCTAAAATTAATATTATCTTTATCATAGTATGATAATCTATCATATCCTATAAATAATTTAGGTTTTAAATTAACTTTTTTAATAATATAATCGATTTCTCTCATGACTTGATTGTTATAATTTGGTTTAATTTTTTTAGTTTCTAAATAATTATAAAAATCTTTTA